>JAZNKZ010000061.1:0-51337 GCA_045578815.1 Paludibacteraceae bacterium | reverse complement strand
CTTTTTTTTTATGTGATAGTGTGATAATGTGATAATGATACAAATAATATGCTAATTGTTAAAATGTGTTAAATTATATAAAAATTTAAACACAACTATTTTTTTCTTTATATATCGACCTGTCTGTCTGGTAATTTATGGTTTTTCGAAATCGTTTGCGATGATAAAAAGTGTATTTTTTTTGGCGAAACTCTTGCGCATGTGTAAAAAAATGTGTATCTTTGCACCCGATTTTGAAAATACACGTCATGACAGAAAAACGCAACTTGTCTTTTGGACAACTTTTTAACCTCAGTTTTGGATTCTTCGGAGTCCAAATTGCTTATGCACTGCAGAGTGCTAATATCTCTCGTATTTTCGCCACACTCGGCGCTGATCCTCATCAACTATCCTTCTTCTGGATCTTACCTCCATTGATGGGTATGGTAGTTCAACCTATTGTGGGCATTCTTTCTGATAAGACTTGGTTAGGCACCTTCTTTGGTCGCCGCAAGTTCTATCTGCTCATTGGAGCGCTCATTGCTGTGGCTGTAATGGTTTTACTCCCTAATGCGGGTGACTTTACGTTTGAACAAAGACTTCTACTAGGCTTAAATTCGGCCATGTGGTTTGGGCTCTTCTCCCTTATGTTCCTTGATACATCCATCAATATTGCTATGCAACCATTCAAAATGATGGTGGGCGATATGGTCAATGAGGAGCAAAAAGGTCTCGCTTATTCTATCCAATCTTTCCTCTGCAACGCTGGTTCATTGGCTGGATATATCTTCCCAATCCTCTTTACATGGCTAGGTATTCAAAATACTGCTCCAGAGGGCGTGATTCCTGATTCTGTTAAGTGGAGCTTCTATATCGGTGCTGGTATTTTGTTACTCTGTGTGCTTTACACTTTCTTGGCTGTCAAGGAGATGAATCCACAAGAGTATGCTGAGTTCCATGGTTTGAACAAGAAGAAAGAAGAGGCTGCAGAGCAAGGGGTGTCTAATACTGGACATATTGTTAAAGCATTTGTCACTGTTGGACTAGTTCAGTTCTTCTGCTGGGCGGCGTTCCTCTTTATGTGGACATATTCTAATGGTGCTATTGCTTCTCAATGTTTTGGTTGGGATGGTGTTTCCACTGCAGCTCAGTCGTTCCAAGATGCTGGTAACTGGGTAGGTGTTTGCTTTGCAGTGCAAGCAGTTGGCTCTATGTTGTGGGCTTTATTGATTCCTGTTTTGGAGAAGTTTTTCCATAACAAGGGGGCATATGCCATTTCATTGATTGTCGGTGCTTTAGGATTTGTTTCAACTATGTTTGTGACTAATCAATACGTGTTGCTCGTGTCTTATGCATTTATCGGTGCTGCATGGGCTGCTATGTTGGCGCTTCCATTTACAATCATCACCAATGCTATCTCTGGTAGCAAGTACATGGGTACATTGCTCGGATTGTTCAATTGTACCATCTGCTTGCCTCAAATAGTGGCGGCTGTTGTGGGGGGACATATCCTTGAGGGTATATGCCATGGATCACAAGTTGGAATGCTCGTAGTTGCTGGAGCACTGCTCGTCCTCGGCGCCGCATGCGTATTCCTAATCAGAGAGAAAAAATAATCACGAAACATAATTTAACAATCTATAAAACATGAAGAGTAGTAAATTTTCAATTCTGATTATTGCGGCACTATGTGCGTTTGGATTGGTAGCGTGCCAACCAGATGTTGATGTAATGGGTGGCTGTGATAAGATTACTGTAAACTCCTTCAAAGGAGAACAGTCTTTGAGCCTTACAGAAGGACTCAAAATGACAGTAATAGAGTATAAATTCTTGGAAAATGGACAAGGAGTCTTTGTTCAACGAGAATTTGGTAACGGATTAAAGACTGCTGAAGAAACCTACAAGTTTGTTTACGCACTCGAAGAGTATGGTAACCACAATGTTTCTCGCACTGTTTCTATCGATGCTGGCGAAAACGGAAAACATGATTTCCTCTGGAAAGATGGTGTTCTTTATGATGACCAAAATCGTGGACTCAAAGCTGCTGGACTGGAGGAGAACTTCAAAAAAGTAGTGAAGAACCTCCCTAATACCGCATGGGCTTTCCATGATACAGTGTTGTGGATTGATACTACTACTTTGGACTCGTTGAAATTTTACACCAAAAACGTGAAAGATACAGTTTATGGTGCAGATGGTAAACCACTCGTAAATAGTAATGGCAAGGACTCTTTCATAATCGTTGAAAAAGAGTTTGTGGATACTGTTTACTACGATGTATATGACACTGTAGGTAACAAATCTACATTGGATATTGAAATTGCACTGAATAAAGATGCAAAGCACGATAATATTGGATTTTACCAATATGGCTACAAAGAGTATGATCATGAACTTAATCTAATCAAAGATTCTGTTGTCTTGTTTAACTACCATTGGGGACTCTCTTCTGTTACATCTGCTAAGAAATTCGTAGTTACAGCAGTGAAGGATGTAGAGAATGATACTGTGAATTTTGAAATTTCTAAATTCGACAAAGCAAAGAAAACACTTACTTTGGACGAAAAAGATTTTGACTTAAAATAACATAAAGATAATACGTTATGAAGAATACGAATAATTTACGTCTCATCTTGTGCGTAATTACATTTTTCAGCGCTTCGATAAGTTTCGCACAATCACAAATCTCTGGTCTCGTGGTTGATGCGGCTACTGCTGAACCTATCATTGGTGCTAACATCATTGAGAAAGGAACTACTAATGGTACTATCACTGACTTTGATGGTAACTTTATACTCACCGTACAAAATGGTGCAATTCTTGAAATCAGCTATATGGGGTACAAGACCGTTGAGGCACAAGCTACCGACGGAATGAAAGTACTATTGGGCGAAGACACCGAATTGCTCGACGAAGTCGTTGTCGTTGGTTATGGTGTTGTTAAGAAAAACGATGCAACGGGGTCGGTTACTGCTATCAAACCTGATGATATGAACAAAGGTCTCAATACCAATGCTCAAGAGATGATGCAAGGTAAAATCGCTGGTGTTGTTGTCACATCTAACGACGGTGCTCCTGGTGCTGGCGCTAATATCCGTATCCGTGGTGGATCTTCACTTACCGCTAGCAATAGCCCACTTATCGTTATTGACGGTCTTGCTATGGATAACAACGGTATTCCTGGTGCCGCTAACCCCCTGTCAATGGTTAACCCTAATGATATTGAGACTTTCACCGTTCTCAAAGATGCTTCCGCTACCGCTATTTATGGTTCGCGCGCATCCAATGGTGTCATCATTATCACTACTAAGAAAGGTAAAGCTGGATCTGCACTCAAAGTTAGCTACGAAGGAAATATGTCTGTAGGTAATCTCGTTAATAGAATGGAAGTACTTACTGGCGAAGAACTGCGTGCGTATGCTACAGCTATTGGATTAGGCGCTGACAAAACACAATACCTAGGTACTGCTAATACAGATTGGCAAGATCAAATCTATCGTACAGCTGTTTCTACTGACCACAACATCTCTTTGATGGGGGGTACCAAGAATATGCCTTACCGTGCATCTATTGGCTATACACTCAATAATGGTACAATCAAAACTAGCCAAATGCAACGTGTGACGGCATCCGTTAACCTCTCTCCAAGCTTCCTTGATGACCACCTAAAGGTCAACTTCAACGCAAAAGGTATGTATATCCAAAATAGTTATCCTGCAGGCGTTGTCGGTGCTGCTATAGCTATGGACCCTACAAAACCTGTATATGGCGGTTATGAAAATGTTGCTGGTGACTCTATTGTTACTAAGGATGTAATTGATAAATTCTTTGGTGGATACTATCAACCTTACGTAGATGCTAACTACAATGATAGTGTTTGGATCTATGCTAATGATGCACAATCTACTACCAACCCTCTGGCTTCACTCGAACAACAATCTTCTGTTGCTAAATCTGGTTCATTCGTAGGAAACCTCGAGGTAGATTACCAAGTTCATGGATTCGAAGACTTACGCCTACACGCTAACTTCGGCGCTGACTACTCATATGGTAAACAACAGTATGAAAATAGCCCTTTCGGCACTGCTAACCATTACTATGGATGGAAAGGATTTGATGTCAAAAATAAGTACAACTTGCAGTTCAATGCATATGTACAATACTACAAAGATTTTACAGATGATCAACACTTTGATATCATGGCAGGTTACGAGTGGCAACATTTTTATAATGACTATGTGACCGAAGGAAATGGTATTATCCGTGACACCAACAATGATCCTTCTAAACGTGGCGTGAAATATCCTATCTCTCAATCTTCATTCAAAACTGAAAGCTACCTCGTATCATTCTTCGGACGTGCGAACTGGATTGGTTGGAATCAATTCATGCTCACCGCTACTGTTCGTGCCGACGGTTCTTCTCGCTTCGCTCCTGAACATCGTTGGGGCATATTCCCTTCTGTTGCATTGGGTTGGAAAATCAAAGAGACATTCCTACAAGATGTTAACGAAATCAATGACCTCAAACTCCGTCTTGGTTACGGTATCACAGGTCAACAAGAGATTGGATTAGGCGACTATCCTTATCTGGCAACCTACACCATCAGCCAAGAGCACGCTTACTATCCTATCGGTGGAGAAAGCAATATCTTGAAAGATGAGTACGGTAACCCTGTACTTGATGCGGATGGCAACCAAATCTATACTACATACCGTCCTAACGCTTACAACAAAGATTTGACTTGGGAAAAAACTACTACGTACAACGTTGGTCTTGATTACGGTATCCTCAATAACCGTATTAGCGGTAGCATCGATTATTACTTCCGACAAACAGACGACCTTCTGAATACCATCCCTGTAGCCGTAGGTACTAACTTCCGTAACAAGGTGATTTCTAATGTCGGTTCACTCACCAATCAGGGTGTTGAGTTTGCTATCAACGCAGTTGCTATTGATAACAAAACACTCAAGTGGGATCTCGGATTCAATATCACATATAACCAAAACAAGATTACCAAACTCAATACTGGAGAGGATCAAACACCTATACCAACTGGTGGTATCTCCTGCGGTACAGGTAATACTATCCAACGCCATGCTGTTGGCTATGCAGCTTCTTCTTTCTATGTGTATGAAGCAGCGCAAGGTACACGTGACAATGGTGAGAAATATTGGTATGTAGTGGACCGTAGTGGAGATGGCAAGATTTCTGAAGACGACCAATACTACTACAAGAGTCCTGCTGCTCCTGTTACTATGGGATTCCAAACTAAGTTCCAATTCTATGGATTTGACTTAGGTATATCTCTGCGCTCTAATATTGGCAACTATGTGTACAACGATGTGCTAGCTGCTAACTTGCAATACGCTGATCCTACCAACTTGTATCGTAACGGATATCACAACTTGCTCAGAAATGCATTTGATACCTATCATAACCAAGGTATGAAATCCAATGTGATTTACAAAGATGCTGCTGGTTCTACTGCTGGCTTCTCTGAGTGGTATCGACTTGATTACTTCGTCGAGAATGCTTCATTCTTGCGTATCGATAACATCACACTGGGTTACTCTTTCAAGGCTGATAAGATTTCTGGTCGTGCATACCTTACTGTACAAAACCCATGTGTCATCTCTGGCTATTCAGGACTTGACCCTGAGGTATTTAGTGGTATAGACAATAACTTGTACCCTCGCTCAATGACTTCACTTATTGGTCTTAGCTTGCAATTCTAATTGAATAATTTTGAACAATATTGAAATTCTAAATATTAATAATATGAAAGCATTTAAATTAGGTGTAATGTTGGTAGCACTTGTTGGTATGACCGCATGTGTGAACGATTTGAATACTTCACCAATTGATAAAAACTCTACCACTGCATTCAATCAAGATGCTGTGTTCTCAAAATGCTACGCGACACTAGCTTTGACCGGACAAAAAGGTCCTGATGGCGATTGTGATATCGACGACCTCGATGAGGGTACTTCTTCTTTCTATCGTATGATGTGGGAACTCAACGAGTTCTGCTCTGATGAGGGATGGTGGATTTGGAACGATGTCGGATTGGCTGATATCCGCGTAATGAACTGGAATGGCGATAATGCACTTGTCAAAGGTTTGTACTATCGATTGAACATTGATATCAAACTATGTAACCACTTTCTTGAGCATGCTTCTACCGATGAAATCGGTAACATCCAACGTGCTGAGGTACGTTTTATTCGTGCACTCAACTATTGGTACATGCTCGATATGTTCAAGGTCGCTCCTCTAAGCACCAAAGAATCTACAGAATTGCCTGAATTCGTTGAACGTGAAGCTTTGTATAGCTGGCTTGTAACTGAGTTGCAAGAGCTCACAGAAATCCTTCCTGAGCAACGTTTGAGCATCTATCGCGTAGATAGATATGCTGCATGGCTATTGCTCGCTCGTACATATCTGAATGCCGAAGTTTATACTGGTAAAGCAGAATGGGCTTTGGCTGCTGAAGCTGCAAAAGAAGCACAGAAAGGTCACTATCAACTTCTTACAGATGAAACAATCTCTGCTGACGGCATACGATATTCTGCTTACCAAAAACTTTTCATGGGTGACAACCATAAGAACGGCGCTCAAAACGAGGCACTATTGCTTGTGTACCAAGATGGCGTTCATTGCCAATGCTGGGGTGGTAGCCGATTCGTAATCAATGCGGTACGTGATGCGAACTTTATCCCTTCTGGTTCGGCCGACTCATGGAAATGTTTTCGTTCTAGCCCTGAAATGGTATATATGTTCGCTGACCCTGAGGCAGCAGACACTATCAAGGCTAATGAGTATGAAATGCCTATCATCCTCAAGGATGACCGCGCAATCTTATGCTCGCAATCTGACTCTAATATGACGCAAACATGGAAATTATCTGGTCCTATGTCTGCCGAGTTCTATGACTGCTGGTCTGTGGTGAAGTTTACTGGCGTTTACTCTACAGCGCCTCATCCTGCTAAGAACGTAGCATCAGATGCCAATTGGCCAGACACAGATATTCCATTGCTTCGCTTGGCTGAGGCTTATATGATTGAGGCAGAAGCTCTCTTCCGTCAAGGAGGTAAAGAAGCTGAAGCGTTAGATATCATCAATAACGTCATTCGTAAACGTGCTAATGCTGCTCCTCTGACTTCTTTAGATGAGAAAACTCTCTGCGATGAGTGGAGTCGTGAATTCTATACCGAAGGACGCCGTCGTACAGATCTTATTCGCTTTAATCGCTTTGCTGGTCCTAAAGCTAGCGCTAACTCCTACACTTGGGAAGGACGCGGTAATAAGAAATCTGGCGAACCTTACGTAGAATTGGAAGAGAAATGGAATTGGTACCCAATACCTAACGATGATAAAGCTTCCAATCCTAACTATAAGAAAACAAAAGGTGACGGATATTAAAATAACGAATAAATAAGACATAAGTCTTACTTATAAATCAATTAACAATTTTATTAACTAATTTAAATTTCTAACAATTATGAAGAAATTCTTTTTTGCAGCTCTTGCTGTAGCAACCGTAGCTTTGGTAGGTTGCAATGAGCCAAAACCAACTTGCCCTGAGTGCGGTCAAGAACCATGTGTATGTCCAGATGAGCCAACATTGGTTAATCCAACAGCTGAGGATCTAGCTGACTATGTAGAAGAGGGTAGCTTTGTAGCTTGCGTTCATTTTGCTGGCGCAGTATGCAATGACATCGTTTTTGCTGGTTCTTACAATGGTTGGGCTACTGATCCTGAGACTATGGTTAAATTTGAGGCACTTGAGGGCTTCGAGGGTTGGTATGTAGCAGTTGTTCCTGTTACTGTTAATGAGGAAGGCGTTGAGGCTAACGATGGTAAACCTGCTCAACTCGCTGATGATGGTTCTTTCTCTTGGGACTATCAAACTGGTGATGTAGATTCTTGGGAACTTATTTCAGGTTCTGTTGATATCGTAGCTGGTTATTCTGGTGAATCTGATTGCAAAAACTGGACTTCTGAAGAGCCTAACATCTTGAAATCCCTCTATTGGAAGAACAATCAATCTCCATGTGTTGAGGTTGTTAAGCAAGAGTACACTATCACGTTGAAAGCTCCTGATTGCGGCGGTTTTGAGCCAGCTATCATCGGTGACTTCAACGGTTGGGCAGAAGGCGTTGCTATGGAATTGCAAGCTGACGGTTCTTACAAAGCTGTTATCACCAGCTCTGCAGGTAAAGGTTACAAGTTTAAAGCTACTACCGATACAGATTGGAGCAACCAAATTCAAAAACAAACTGTTAACGCTGAGACAGGCGAGACAGAGTGGCAAAACTTGGACAACAGCATCCTTGGTGAAGAAGTTGCTGTTAGCCACGATTTCAGCACAGCTGAGTACAAATATTCTTTGTGCGAATAATCAACTTTGAGAAGTGATTTCTCATACCGCCCTGTGGTTCGCCACAGGGCTTTTTTATTATAAATAATAAAAGTTGAAGCAAAATATAAAAAAATATTTGCGTATTTGCAAAAAAAATCGTACCTTTGCACGTTGAATGTTAAAGCTAATATCGTTATGAAAAAATGCCTATTTTTACTCTCAATTACATTACTTCTCTTTTCATGTAACCAACCTGTTGACGATTATCCTAATCCTATAGTCGGCAGTTATGCTTATGGGGCTGACTGCTCATGGATTAGTGAACAAGAAAATGATGGTGTGCTTTTCTATGATTCCCTTGGACAAGCTGCCGATGGTTTGCGCGTGATGCGTGAGGCAGGTATGAACTCAGTACGTCTTCGCGTATGGGTAAACCATTCTACAGGCTGGTGCAACAAAGAGGATGTTATCATCAAAGCCAAACGCGCTGCTGCGCTCAAACTGCGAGTGATGATAGATTTCCACTATTCCGACTTCTTCGCAGACCCTAGTCGTCAAAATATTCCTGTAGATTGGGCTAATTATAATCTCGCGCAAATGAAGCAAGCGGTGGCTGACCATACTACTGATGTGCTTTCTGCACTGAAAGCAGAGGGTGTAACTCCAGAATGGATACAAGTAGGCAATGAGACACGCAACGGTATGCTCTGGCCTATGGGACAACTATGGAATACCAACGGTGATATACCTAATGGCTGGAAAAATTATGCTGAGCTTACCACTGTTGGATACGATGCATGCAAAGCTATCTTCCCAGATGCTTTGGTAATCGTACACATTGATAATGCCTATGAGAATAATAACTGGTTCTTCCGTAAACTCAAGCAGAATGGTGGTAAATTCGATATGATTGGCTTGAGCCACTATCCTATGATGAAGCAATGGTCGGGCAAAGATTGGGATGAAATGAATAAGTTAGCTGCCAATAATATCCGTCTTTTGCACAGCGAATTCAATTGCCCTATCATGGTCGTAGAGATTGGCACAATGGCAACGTCTGTGACCGTAGCTAAAGAAGTGATGGCAGACTTCCGCCAACGCGTAGATACGTTGGATTATATGAAAGGTATCTTTTATTGGGAACCACAAGTATATAATAACTGGCGTCCAAAAGAATATATCGAACTAGGGTGGGGTGCATACAATATGGGAGCTTTCACTTCAAAAGGACAACCAAATAATGCACTAAAAATGCTTTGGAAGAGATGAGGAAGTCCTACTGATGGGCCTACGACGTACCGTTATGAACCCGTCATGAACCCGTAACTTACAGGCAACCTACAAATAATTGATAACATGAAAATTCTAATTTT
The DNA here is from genome assembly GCA_045578815.1 of Paludibacteraceae bacterium. Classification (GTDB taxonomy): domain Bacteria; phylum Bacteroidota; class Bacteroidia; order Bacteroidales; family Paludibacteraceae; genus Colicola. The sequence continues at coordinate 41,617 of JAZNKZ010000061.1, read as the reverse complement.
AGCAATAACTTTTCTACTTACTTCTTGGCAATTTGCCAAAGAGCAAAGTGACCACCAAATGCCTGCGGCAGAAGACAACAATTGGCAAGAAGTAACTGTACCTCACGATTGGGCTATCTATGGTCCTTTCGACCGCGCGAATGACTTACAAAAGGTCACCGTATGGCAGAATGGCGAAACCTTTCCTTCTATCAAGACTGGCCGCACAGGTGGACTACCATATATGGGTAGCGCATGGTATAAGACAGTTCTCACCCTTCAGGGGGAGTTAGATGGGGCTTATTTCCTCCTCTTCGACGGAGCGATGAGTGAGGCAGAAGTATTTGTCAACGGACAGAAAGTATGCTTTTGGCCATATGGCTACAATGCGTTTCATTGTGATATTACATCTGCTTTACAGGTAGGCGAGAATGAAATTGCTGTTCGTTTGCAAAATCGTGAGCAGAGTAGCCGTTGGTACCCTGGTGCAGGACTCTTCCGCAATGTGCATCTTATTCAAAAACCACAGGTGTATGTACCTATCTGGGGTACGCATATCACCACACCATATGTAACCGAAGAGTTGGCTGCTGTGAATATCAAAACCAATGTGGCTAACGCGCTCAATAAGCATATTGAACTGCGTACTTCACTTGTAAATAAAGCAACAGGCGAGGTGGTGGATTCGCTTATCAGTCATTACGATGTGAAGCATAACCTGCCTTTGGAGCAAAATATCACTATCAATAATCCTGCTCTTTGGTCGCCTGAAATACCAAACTTGTATATTGCTCGTACACGTGTGGTGGCAGACAACGTATATCAAGAAACTGTAGAAACTACTTTCGGTGTGCGCAGTGTGCAAATTGTACCGAATGTGGGATTTATGCTCAATGGCAAAGTGCGTAAGTTCCAAGGTGTATGCTTACACCATGACCTTGGCCCTCTTGGCTCGGCTGTCAGTCGCGATGCGTTGCGCCGTCAGTTGCTTATGCTCAAGGAGATGGGCTGCGATGCTATTCGTACTTCTCATAATATGCCTGCTCCAGAGCAAATCGAACTATGCGATGAGTTAGGTTTGATGGTCATGTGTGAGCCATTTGATGAGTGGGATTGGGCAAAGTGCAAGAATGGTTATAGCCGTTTCTTCAACGAATGGGCAGAGCGTGATATGGTGAATATGCTTCACCATTTCCGCAACAACCCAAGTATCGTCATGTGGTCTATCGGTAACGAAGTGCCTACACAGTGCGCCCCCGAGGGCTATAAGATTGCCAAAATGCTCCAAGATATCTGCTTGCGCGAAGATGGCACACGTCCTTGTACCGCAGGTATGGACCGTGTGACTTGTGTGCTGGAGAATGGCTTTGCCAGTGTACTCCAAATCGTTGGTCTCAACTACAAGGCATACCGCTACGAGGAGTCCTACCAACGCACCCCTCAACACCTGATTTTGGGTTCAGAGACAGCTTCCACTGTTTCTTCTCGTGGTGTATATCTATTGCCTGCTATTCCAGATGATACCGACCATATCACCAATATGAATCATCCAGGTGGCAATAGCCAAACCAATCAATGCTCTAGTTATGACCTGCAATATTGTCCTTGGAGCAATGTGCCAGACGAAGACTTCCGCAATATGGATGACTATCCATGGACGATTGGTCAGTTCGTTTGGACAGGCTTTGACTACCTAGGCGAACCTTCACCATGGGATACCGATGCTTGGCCAAGCCACTCTTCCTACTTTGGTATCATTGACCTTGCGGGTATTCCTAAAGATCGTTACTATCTCTATCGTTCACAATGGCGTAAAGATGTACACACTGTGCACCTCTTACCTCATTGGAATTGGAACGCAGGCGACACAGTACCAGTGATGGCATACACCGATGCTGAGGAAGGCGAACTCTTTGTCAATGGCAAGAGTATGGGTAAGGTACGCAAACTCACCCGTGAGGAGTCAGAAGCTGCCATTAAAGCAGGCGATCCATTGGGCTTGCAACGCCGTTATCGCCTTATTTGGGATAATGTACCATTTGAAGCAGGTGAGATTAAAGTTGTTACACCTGTTGGAGAGGCTATTCGCAAAACTGCAGGTACACCACACCATATAGAGATGTATGTAGAAGATATTCCTGCAACGGACAGTAAACCTATGCATTTCGTGCGTGTACGTGTTTGTGATAAGAACGGCAATGTTTGTCCACAAGCCAATCATCTCATTCGCTTCTCCACCAAAGGTGAAGGACGTTTCCGCGCCGCAGCTAATGGCGATGCTGCTAATCTTGACCTTTTCCACATACCTCAACACCACGCTTTTGCAGGTGAATTGACGGCTATTGTAGAAGGAAGTTGTACATTAACTGCTACAGCAAAAGGATTAAAGAAAGCAATAATAACTATTCAATAAATACTATACCATGACAATCGAACAACTCAAATCTGCTTACGAAGCAGCGTATCAAAAATCTGCAACCGATATATTCTTTTCACCAGGTCGTGTCAACTTAATTGGCGAACATACTGACTATAACGGTGGTTTTGTCTTCCCATGTGCATTGAGTTTTGGTACATATCTGTTGATGGCTCCTAATAATGAGCAAAAGATTAACTTCCGTTCATTGAATATAGATGCTGTCTATTCACTCGAACTCACGCAACTTACCACTCCATTGCCAAACAAGGCATGGGCAAACTACCCACTCGGTGTGATTGCGCAATTCATCAAACGTGGTGTGTCCATTACACAAGGCTATGACATCCTTTTCTGGGGCAACGTGCCAGCAGGTGCCGGTCTCAGTAGTAGTGCGGCAATGGAAGTAGTAACTGCTTTTGCTTTCAACAAATTATTAGGTACAGGATACGACCGCACTGAATTGGCAAAGATTGGTCAGGCTGCTGAACATGAGTTTGCAGGCGTGATGTGCGGTATCATGGATCAGTTTGCTTCCGCACAAGGTAAGAAAGACCATGCTATTTATCTCAACTGCGATACGTTGCAGTTTGATTTGGTGCCTGTTAAATTGGAAGGTATCAAAGTGGTAGTGTCGAATACCCACTCACCTCACCACCTCGATTCAGGTGCTTACAACGATCGCGTGCGCCAATGCCAATTGGCAGTCCAGCAGATTAGTGCTGTTCGCCCAATCAAGAATTTGGCAGAACTCTCTCAAGCCGATTTCAATCAAGTAGAAAGTGCTATCACCGATGAAGTAGCTCATCGTCGTGCACGCCACGTTGTGGGCGAAGTTCAACGCACTAAGGATGCAGTAGAGGCATTGCAACAGGGTAATATTGAACTGTTTGGCAAACTGATGACGCAAAGTCATATATCACTTCGTGATGACTACGAAGTCACGGGCTTACAACTCGATTCATTGGCAGAGGCAGCATGGAAAGTAGAAGGCGTATTGGGTAGCCGTATGACGGGCGGTGGCTTTGGTGGTTGCACCGTATCATTGGTGCGCGATGAAGCGATCCCTACGTTCATTGAGCAAGTAGGTGCCGAATACACCGAGAAGACAGGACTAAAAGCTGATTTCTACATCGCTGAGATTGGAGACGGTGCACACCGTATATGCTAACTCTTAATTCAAAATTCCTAATTCAGAATTATGAATATAGAATCATTCAATACTCGCATAGATGGTAAGCGTGTGGCATTGTGCACGCTTACTAATCGCAACGGTCTGCAAGCTCAAATCACCAATTATGGAGCGAAAGTAGTATCTTTGATAGTTCCCAATAAGCAAGGCGAGAAGGCAGATGTGGTATTGGGATTTTCCACTTTTGAGGAGTGGCGCAATCAAGAGACCTATTTCAATGCTATCATTGGTCGCTATGCCAACCGTATTAAGGATGGCAAGTTTGCCATTGATGGAGTAGAGTATCAATTGCCTATCAACAATGGTACTAATTCTTTGCACGGAGGAGTACATGGCTTCAACGAAAAGGTATGGGATATTGTAGGGCAATCTACTTATTCAGTTTCATTGCATTATCGTGCAAAGGACGGTGAGGAGGGCTATCCTGGCAATTTAGATGTGTATGTTACTTATTCGCTAACCAAAGACAATGCGCTTTCTATTGTCTATGAGGCAAAAACCGATAAGCCAACTATCTTGGGCTTTACCAATCATGCTTATTTCAATCTTGAAGGAGAGGGTAGTGGTACAGTGCATAATCATCAATTGCAAGTATTTGCAGATGAATATACTCCGTTTGATGATACCGCATGCCCTACGGGGGAGATTCTTTCGGTGGAAGGTACACCAATGGATTTCCGCGAGATGGTTCGTGTAGGTGATCGTATAGATGATGCTTTCTTTGCACCAGGACGTGGTATAGACAATAATTTTGTGCTACGCCCCATCCCTGAAGGACAGAAAATGTTTCATGCAGCTACCTTAGTTGCAGGCGGTAGAGAAATGCAAGTGTGGACTACTCAACCAGGATTACAAGTCTATACAGGCAATTGGGTGGAGCAACATGTGGGTAAGAGTGGCAAACCATACGATGTGCAACATGCGATATGTTTGGAAACGCAGAACTTCCCCGATGCACCAAACCACGAGCATTTCCCTAATGCCATTTTACGACCAGGGGAAATCTACTACGCGCGAACAGATTACAGGTTTTTGTAATATATAACAACAATTATAACTATTAAATTATTAACAAATTAATTCGTAAAATGATGAAAAGCAAAACATTTTTACTTGTTCTTTTAGCGGCGTTTACTATGACGCTGCAAGCTCAGATTACAGGTACAGTTTTGGAGGCTTCGACTGATTTTCCTATCATTGGTGCTAGTGTTGTAGAAGTGGGCACAACCAATGGTGTGATTACTGATTTCGATGGAAACTTCATCTTAAATGTAGCTGAAGGAGTTCAAATAGAGATTAGTTACATGGGCTTCCAATCACAAAAATTAGTTGCTAAAGACGGCATGACTGTGAAACTTGAGGAGGACACTTACACCCTCCAAGAAGTAGTAGCAATTGGTTATGGCTCACAAACGAAAAAGGAGATCACAGGTGCTGTAACTAGTGTTAAATCTGAAGCATTCAACAAAGGTTCGTTTAATAGTGCAGAAGGACTTTTGCAAGGTAAAGTAGCTGGTTTGACCATGTCCAAGGATGCGGGTGGGGATCCAACTAACCGTGGTTTTAGCGTACAAATACGTGGTACTGGTTCGCTCACGGGTTCTACTACTCCATTGTACATCATTGATGGTGTTCCAGGTGCTAGTATGAACAATATCAATCCTAACGATATTGAGTCAATGGATGTCCTCAAAGATGGTTCTGCAGCTGCTATTTATGGTACACGTGCAAATGCTGGTGTGATTATCATAACGACCAAGAAAGGTCAAGAAGGTAAGACACGTGTTGAATATACTGGTACGGTAAGTACGGCCAATACTGCGGGTAGAATAAAACTCTTAACAGCAGAGGAATTTGTTGAAGCAGGTGGTGTGAATTATGGTCAAGAGACGGATTGGTATCAGGAGATTACTCGTGTACCCGTTTCTACGGAGCATAACATCGCTCTTTCGGGTGGCATGAAGAATGTGGATTATCGTGCTTCTATCAATTATAAACTGAATCAAGGTTTAGCTAAGAATTCTGATTTTCAAGAGATTATGGCGCGTGCTAGTGTCAATCAATCTGCGTTGAACAATATTCTTGAGTTCAACTACAATGTGTCTTATTCTAAGACCAATTCCTCTTGGGTGTCTCACGATGCTTATCAACAAGCCATGAAGTACAACCCTACTATGCCAGTGTATGCTGATCCTACAGATCCTAATTACCTAAAGTATGGTGGGTATTATCAAAACTTTGATAAGTCAGGTTTCTCTAACCCAGTTGCTATTATTATGCAACCTACGGATAATGGTGGCGACCAAACTTTCCTGGGTAGTGTTCGTGCTACTATCAAACCTATCACAGGTTTACGCATTAGTGCCTTTGGTTCGTACCAATATTGGAATCAATCTACAGGTAAATATTTGCCATCGAATTCGGTAGCTGGTAATGGTATGGGTGGTCAAGCTTCAAAGTCCAATAACTTCAATACTACTCGTATGTTCGAGGCGACTGCTCAATATACCAATGATATTCAAAACAATGCTTTCACAGTGTTGTTGGGTTATGCATATCAAGATTTTGTATCTGAGAGTTTTGGTGCAAGCAACACCATGTTCCCAACTGATGACTTCTTGTACAACAACCTTGGCTTGGGTGAGGGATTGAACAACCTGACCAATGGTGGATTGCGTGATGGTATAGGTGTTTCTTCTTGGAAAGAAGAGTGGAAACTGGCTTCTGTGTTTGCGCGTGTGAACTATAATTATGACCAACGTTATTTTGTGAATGCTAGTATCCGTGCAGAGGGTTCTTCTAAATTTGGTGCGAATAACCGTTGGGGATATTTCCCTGCTGTTAGTGCTAGCTGGTTGATTACTCGTGAATCATTCATGGACGAGCAAGATGTAGTCAACGATTTGAAACTGCGTGCTGGTTATGGTGTGACAGGTAACATGCCTGGTGATTGCTATCCATGGATTGGTCGTATGAGCAAAAACGAGGACTACGCTTACTTTGGGGACAACAAGGTAGCTACATGGTCATTGTCCACAGTACCTAATCCAAATCTGAAGTGGGAAACCAAACACGAGATTAACGTGGGTGTTGATTTCTCATTCTTGGATGGTCGCTTGAGTGGTGCGTTGGATTATTACAACCGTACAACACGTGACTTGCTGTATTGGTATCCAGTGGATGCCTCTAAATATGAGGCTGGTTCAATGTTGCTCAACTTAGGTTCGTTGCGTAACCAAGGTGTGGAGCTGGCATTGAATGGATTGGCAATTGATCGCAAGAATTTTGTATGGAATTTGGGGCTCACATTGGCACACAATACCAATAAAGTATTGTCATTAGGTAATGATGAATTCAAGTTCCCAGAGGCTGACAAACAACGTGGTGGAGTTGGTGATGGTTCAGTAGGATGGACATCTCAGAAATTCCAAATTCTGGAAGTTGGCGAGTCTGTAGGTAATTTCTATGGTTATCGTTTCTCACGCATTGGTGAAGATGGTACTTTCTATGGTTTAGACTCTAAAGGTAGAGAGAAAGAGTTTAATAAATTGAAGAGCAAAGACAAAGTAATTTTGGGCAATGCTTTGCCAATTCTCACATGGGGCTTGAGTTCTAGTATGTCGTTCTATAATGTAGATTTGTCGTTTAACTTGCGTGGTGCAATTGGTGGTAAACTGTTGAATACTAAAAGATTGGCTTATGGTAATCAAACTTCATTAGCTTCGGGTAATATGATTGTCAGTCCAGACAACAAACTTTCTCCTCCAAAGGTGATGACTGATTATTATCTTGAGAGTGGTACATATGCTAAGTTAGGTGATATTACGATTGGTTATACATTCCAACTCAAGGAAGAGGTTAAGAAATATTTGACCAATGCTCGTATTTATATCACAGGTCAAAACTTGGCTACGATTTCTTCTTATTCTGGTGTAGATCCAGAAACCGTAAATATGACAGGCCTAGAACCAGGTGTAGAAGGTGTAACGTTCTATCCTATCCCACGTACTTTTATGTTGGGTGTGAATTTGGCATTCTAATAACTGTTAAATGTATAATTAATCAATTTTATGAAAATGAATATGAAGAAGATAATGTTCTTATTAGCAGGTGTTAGTATGTTTTTTGCATTTAATGCTTGCGATTTAGATCCCGAGATTTATAGCGAGTACGATCGTGAGGGATTTGAGCAAAGTGAAACAGCTTTTGATCCTAAATTGGGCGATGTATATGTGAATCTGCAACGTGAGTATGGGTATGCTTACCGTGAGGGTTTCTGGTCGCTACAGGAGAACACTACAGACGAGTGTGTAGTGCCTACTCGTTTTGCGGGTGACTGGTATGATGGTGGTGCATTTTGGATACTTCACAATCACCGCTATGATTCTAAAACACGTGAAATTTCAAAGGATGGTCAATCTGCCAACAATGCATGGGCATTTGCGTATCGTGGAGTTTCTAAATGTAATTCTATGATGAAGTGGATGCGTTCGGTTGGATTAGATGCGAAGCGTCCAGCAGATATGGCAGAGTTGTACATTCTGCGTGCATGGTACCACTATTTGATGTTGGACAATTTCGGTAATGTGCAATTCGTTTCGAAATTGGCTGATAAAAACTATACAGCTAAACAAGGTCAGCGTCATGAAATTTTTGATTCAATCATGGTTGATCTTCATCAATATGTACCTCAAGCTACTGAGAATAAAGTCTATTCACGTGTGAACAAACATGTAGGATGGATGGTGCTTGCTAAGATGTACCTCAATGCAGAAGCATGGGATGTAGTGGGTAAGTCCAGCTATGCTCCTACTACTGAGTACTGCTACAAGCAAGCATCTCTTTATTGCGACTCTATCATTGAAAATGGTGGTTATCGCTTGGCAGATAGCTATTTTGACAACTTCAAAGTAGAGAACCAAGGTTCACCTGAAAATATTTGGTGTGTGTTCTACGATGCATCCTTCTCTAAGGGTATGCAATTCCACATGATGACCCTTCACTATGCTTCTCAAAACTCATATGGTTTGAAGAACCAACCTTGGAATGGTTATTGTACCACACACAAGGTTCTTGGCTTGTATGGCGAAGGCGATGATCGTATCAATTGCTGGGAGCGTGGTCAACAATATGACAAGCAGGGTACAGCTCTTACTGTGGATGTTGCAGTTGATAGTACTACATATGTAAAAATGCCACAATATGTTCGCAAACCAAAGAATTGGCCTGCTACTTTTGAGGAGTTTGCTAAGTTAGCAGGTCGAGATACTGTTTGGGATACCAAAGCGGACACAATAAAATCAATAAAAGTTAAGTCATATACCTTTACATTCCCTGCTGTGTTTACGGATACAATAACCACTCTGACGAATGATAAGGAGTATAAGATTTATAATATCTTTGAGGGTGCTCGTTTCGTGAAGTTCCAAATCCAAGAGGGTGTTGGCGATCATATGAGCAACGACTTCCCAATCTACCGTCTTGCTGACGTTTACCTCATGAAAGCTGAGGCTGAGATGCGTGCTAATGGTGGTATGGCTAATGCTGCAGCAGTGGCTGCTGCTAATGAGGTTCGTCTGCGTGCTGGTGCAACTGCATATTCCGAAGCTACCCTCACCCTTGATGAACTCTGCAACGAGCGTTGTCGCGAGTTGATGTGGGAAGGTCACCGTCGTCAAGACTTGATTCGTTTTGGTCGTTACACAGGTTCTAAGTCAGTTCAAGATGATGCCGATCCTTACAATTTGTGGATTTTGAAATACACAAATGATAAAGCTACTGATGATCTTCCTGGACAAATTCCATTTGTTACTCCAGATTATATGAAGATTTTCCCATTGCCAGATTATGTGGTTTCGAATGGATTTACTCAAAACCCAGGATATAAGAACTAATTTGTAGTTCTCAATAATCACGATGGAGAATACATATCCATCTCAGCCCCGTGTTGACGCACGGGGCATTTTTTTATCTTAGTTTGCATAATTCATAAAATTTTAGTACCTTTGCCGCGATTTATTTCACTTTGACATGACTAACAATATTCTCATTCATCTACCCATAGGGCAACGCCTTGTTTGGTATTTAGCTGCCGAGGAATACTTCGCCAAGAATATTCATCCCCTTCGGCAAAGGTTCGGCAAAGGTTCGGAGAATACCAACAAAGATATAAGTGGTCTTCTCTTTACATGGATAGTACCCCCTACAGTCATCTTTGGTAGACATCAAGTGATGGCTAACGAGGTAAACATAGATTACTGCCAAGCCAATAATATCGCCATGTACCGTCGTAAGAGTGGGGGAGGGTGTGTGTATGCCGATGAAGGAAATGTGATGATTAGCTATATCGCTCCTTCGTCGCATAGTGAAAAAGTATTCCAATCCTATCTTGATAAAATGTCTGATACCTTGTGTCAGTTGGGTTACGATGCCGTAAAATCAACGCATAATGATATTATGGTAGGAGAATATAAGGTGTCAGGTAATGCTTGCTTCGCCATGCCCAATGCTACTATCGTACATGGCACGATGCTCTATGATGTTAATTTTGAGGTACTGCAACAAGCCATTACGCCCTCGCAAGAGAAACTAGCTAAGCATGGTGTAAAGTCGGTTCGCCAACGAGTGATGAATCTGAAAGAAGTATCAAGAGGTATCAAAGGTTTAGAATTTCAAAGTGTGGAGCAGTTTGCAGACCGAATAAAGGAGCTGTGGTGTAACCAAACATACATACCCACAGACAATGATATACACGAAATTGATAAGATAGAGCAAGAATATCTCGATCCAACCTTTATATCTCGCCTTTAACCTTCGCCTCTAACCTAACCAATCTCGCTAAGTTCTAGCCATCGCATTTCTGCTTCATCCAATTGCTCTTGTACCTCATGATAGCGAGCGGATGCTTTGGCTATTTCATCAGGATTTGTAGCACCACCAGATAGCAGTGCTTCTAATTGTGCTTTCTCTGCTTCTAACAAGGGCATTTGTTGCTCTAGTTGCTCTAGTTCACACTTTTCTTTGAAACTCAGTCGGCGCTTCTGCTCGGTTTTGATCTTTTCGGTTTTGGTATCTTGACCGATTGGTCTTTGCTCTTTGTTCTTGGTTCCTTGTTCTAATCTATATTGCGTATAATTACCAGGGAAATCTTGCACATTGCCCTCACCATGGAACACAAAGATATGGTCCACTACCTTGTCCATGAAATAGCGATCGTGGCTGACTACAATTAGGCATCCTTGAAAATTCTTTAGGTATTCTTCTAATACATTCAACGTGGGGATGTCTAAGTCATTGGTCGGCTCATCCAATATCAAGAAATTTGGACTGCGCATGAGAACGGTACATAAATGTAAGCGTTGCTTCTCTCCACCTGATAGTTTGCTCACAAAGTCATATTGCTGATTGGGCGAAAAGAGAAACATTTGCAGAAACTGACTGGCAGTCATCTTCTGACTATTGCCTAAATCTACAGTTTCGGCTATATCGCGGACAATGTCAATCACTTTTTTGCTTTCATCAAACTGCAATCCCGTTTGTGCGTAATATCCAAATCGCACGGTAGTTCCTACCTCCCAACTGCCGCTATCTACGGGTATTTCGCCAAGCAGCAATTTGATAAAAGTACTTTTTCCAGTACCATTATTGCCTATAATACCCAGCTTCTCATAGCGAGAGAAAACATAATTGAAATGATCAAGAATCACTTTCTTCTCACCTGTAGAGGGCGATGTAAACGCTTTGCATACATCCTTTGCTTCGAAGATTTTATTGCCGATATACCCTGATTTTACGGTCAATCGTATGTCCGATTCATTGCGTTGTTGTTTCGCTTTCTTTTCGAGTTCGTAGAAGTTATCAATGCGGTACTGTGCTTTGTGTGCACGTGCCTGTGGCATACGGCGCATCCACTCTAGTTCGGTGCGATAGAGGTTGCGCGCTTTCTCTACTTCTGCATTCTGTGCCTCAATACGTTCTGCACGCTTTTCGATATAGTACGTGTAATTGCCATGATAGGCATACAGACTATGCTCATCCAGTTCAAAGATATCGGTGCTAACACTATCTAGAAAATATCGATCGTGCGTCACCATGAGAATGGTCAATGCTTTCTCGCCTCTGGTGGTGCGGTTATTGAGGTATTCTTCTAACCACACTACAGTGTCCAGATCCAAATGGTTAGTGGGCTCATCCAGTAGCAGGATATCGGGTTCGTCATCCAGCACTTGCTGCAAAAGCAGTTTCTTCTGTTGTCCACCGCTCAGTTTTTGAAAATCCTCTATACTTGCCTTGTTGCCTAATAGCCTTATCTCCTCATTATTTACCATCTTTTGCGGCAAATACTTGACTTTTAGGTCGTTTCGCCATGTTATTTTACCACTATCGTAATCGGTTTTGCCCATCAATATATCAAGCAGGGTGCTCTTACCTATACCATTACGCGCAATGAGAGCAATACGCTGCCCTTTGTTGATTGCAAAACTGATATTGCTAAACAGCACCTTTGATCCCACAGATTTGGTGAGATTCTCAACCAATAGATATGGAGTAACAGTAGCCACTATTTAATAGTGTCTTGTGGCAGTTGCAGAGTATAGAGAATAGCTTCTGCTTGGCGCAAAGCGCTACGCTTCTTTTGTCCAGCAGCGTAGAGGAATGTTTCAGCTGTCACTACGCGTCCATTCACTTGATCCAAGCGTGTATGGCTCACATATGGACCGCCCATAGCTTCTCCATCAAGTATCTTCCACAAACCGCGTACCTCAGTAGCATATTCGTCTTCTTGCACAGTTATAGCACGCATTTGAGGAGGAAATACCTTATATTCGGTTCCCATGTATGAGCCGTCAACACTAGCAGTTACCACACGACTTAGCACGGCATCACGCTTAGCATTCAGATAATCTAATGTAAAAGTATTTTCATCCGTATATGGATAACTATATACCACAATGTCGCAACGCATGCTACCCTTGTTGTTGCAGCACCACAGGAGTCGTACTTCTGGCGCCACCGTGATAGGGTTGCGCAAACTATAGGTAGTGGCACCTCCTAAAGTAGTGTCCATAATCACAATATAATCTTCAGGAATTAGCATATCATATCCTTGCTTTTGCAATATAGTGCGTGCCTCTTTGTTGGTGCTAGCACGATAGAATTTCATTTGTCGTTTGATTTCCTGATTGACAAACCATTCGCGGATTTCTGTACCATGCTCCAGCCAGTATGCTACAAATTCCTCTTCTGATGGCGATTGAATGCGGCAAATAGCCTGTGGAGTGGACCAATAGTCGTTAGACACTTTGGCTTTCAACTGTGTATATTTCTGTGGGTTTATGTCCACAAAGAGGATGTTACGAGTAGGCTTGAACATATCATCAAATTGCGCAGTTGGTACATGCGTCAATCGGAAGTATGGCTCCACTTGTGGCATACAAGGCATATCTGCTCCCATTACTGCTTCCACCAAATCGTATGTAGTAGTGATGGGCTCTGTATAACCAGAAGCCTCGTTTACTAATGAGAGTTTGGCAATCTCATTGAGTTGCTCTTGCGTAAGAGAATTGTCATTCATCACTACAAGACATTCATAAATAGATCCTGTTGCGGATGTCAGTGTGCGACCAGAATGCTTGCCACAACCGACCATTACAACCATGGCTACTAGTGCCATTATTCCTCGTATAAATATAACCTCTACTTTTTTCATACCATTTTGTTTTTATGTGTGTTACAATATTTAATCAGGGAACTCCATGAGATATGCTTTGATGAATTCATCTATATCGCCATCCATTACGGCATTCACGTTGCTTGTTTGGTAGTTGGTTCGGTGGTCTTTCACGCGGCGGTCATCAAAGACGTAACTGCGGATTTGGCTTCCCCATTCGATTTTCTTCTTTCCTGCCTCAACTTTAGCGGCAGCTTGGCGGCGTTTCTCGAGTTCGAGTTCGTAGAGTTGACTGCGCAAGTGGCGAAGTGCATTCTCACGGTTCTTTGGCTGGTCGCGTGTCTCGGTGTTCTCAATCACAATCTCATCGGGTTGGTTGGTGAGTGGGTTGATGAACTTATAGTGCAAGCGCACACCCGATTCCACTTTGTTGACGTTCTGTCCACCTGCACCCGATGAACGGAATGTGTCCCAAGATATACCAGCAGGATCGACGTGAATATCAATGGTGTCGTCAATCAGTGGCACTACGAATACCGATGCGAAGGAGGTCATACGTTTGCCTTGCGCGTTGTATGGACTCACGCGCACGAGGCGGTGCACGCCGTTTTCGGATTTGAGGTAGCCGTATGCCATATCTCCTTCGATATTGAAGGTAACTGTCTTAATACCAGCTTCATCGCCTTCTTGCAGGTTGGCGATAGTCACTTTATAGTCGTGCTTCTCGCAGTAGCGTTGGTATAGGCGCATGAGTTGTTCAGCCCAGTCTTGTGCTTCGGTACCACCTGCACCTGAAACGATTTTCAGCACAGCAGGCATCTGGTCCTCTTCGTGAGATAGCATGTTCTTCATTTCGAGGGCTTCCACTTCATGGAGGGCATGTGCATATGCGGCATCCACTTCTTCTTCGGTCACAAGCTCTTCTTTGCAGTAGTCGAAAGCGAGTTGTAGTTCTTCAGTAGCGGAACGTACACCTTCGTAGCCCTCAATCCATGCTTTGATGCCTTTCACTTTGCGCATTTGCGCTTCAGCGGCTTTGGCATCTTCCCAGAATCCAGGGTCTTGTGTACGGAGTTCTTCTTCTTCGAGTTGCACACGTTTCTCATCGATCGCGAGGTATTGTTTGAGTTTCTCCGCGCGTTGTTGAATTTCTTTAAGTTGTTCTATTGTTATCATATGTTTCTAATTTTCGCTATTTTCAGTTTATAGTTTAGAAATGTGTTGTAATCTTAATAAATAGCACATTTTGATTTTGTGAGTTCTTTGGTTGTTCCTTGGTTCGTCCTTGGTTCATCCTTGGTCTTTTACTCGAGAGATATATGGAAGGTCCAAAGGAAGGAAATCTTAATAATTGTACTGTTTCAATGCTGTCTGGTGGTTGATGACGGGGTAGTCGTACATCTCGTATAGGCGTTCTCTTAGATAAATCTCATCTTTGTTCGACAAGTGAATCATCTGTAACCGGCTGTTGATATACTCATCAAACTCTTTGCCGCGTGGGTAGATCTCATACGCAGCATGGATATGCTGGTCGATGATTTGGCATACAAACTGAATCTGCTCGTTACGGCTCAGTTCGCGCAACTCGGGTTGCTCAGCAAGAGCACGGTCAATATCGTGATTGATAGATGGTGTCAAACGATAGACAATACGCCCTTTCTGACCATCAATGCCCACTTTCATGGAAACCAAATCATCCTTTCGGGACTTACGCCACTTTGGATTATCTCGTTTGAGTTGCATCTCGCGGGCCTTGAGGTAGTCGCAAGGGTCGAACTCATACGAGATGCTGACAGGGCAGATATTGAGTTCCTTTACGCTCTCGAAGAAGTCTTCGGCATCAATCGTGAGCATCTTCAGTACACCTGGTTGGGTGATATCGTTGCCATCTTTGGCACGCCCTTCGCGCTGAGCCAACCAAATAGACTTGCCGCGGCAACGAAGATGGCGTATATATTCTGATAGTGTTATAGCATTCTCACGTTGCTCGTGAAATGATCCGTTGCGTATTACCACAAATCCACGGAGAATACGTACCACATGTTCGATCCACCATTTGCCAAATAGATTATTTCCAATACCAAAATATGGATGAATGAAATAGCGTGTACGTATTAAGAACGTCAGCCAAGTTGCATCCATGATAATATCTCGGTGATTGGTCATGAAAAATGCACCATTGTGTATGTCTCGTTCAATCATTTGTTTGTTACCCAGAAACTGCAACTCCACACCAGAAGTAGTCTTGCGTCTCATCCATAATAGGATAGGGCATATGATAAGGAAATCAATCAATGGTAATATACATCCTACTCGATAAGCTCGAATTTTTTTGAATTTCTGTTGCATCGTGTAAATAGTTATTATTTTTTATGCGTCATTATATCAAGGATGAGGTCATCAGTTACTTGCATACCATCGTGTCCAATACGAGTAAGATTGCGTATAGTACGATCTATATCATCCTCTACAATACCTTCTGTTGAGTCTGCAAAGGAATGTTGCATTGCCAGATATGCACTGAATATAGCAGTTGCCACACCGCTTGTTACTTTCAAAGAACAGCCAGGTTTGGCACCATCGCAAATCATACCAGAAATGTTGGCAATCATATTCTTAATTGCATATGTCACTTCTTCGTAATTTCCTCCCATTAGGTAAGTGATTCCTGCTGCTGATCCTGTGGCCGCCACTACACACCCACATAATGCCGATAAGCGACCTAGTGACTGCTTGATATAAATAACAGTGAGATTACTAAGTGCTAGAGCACGTAGTATTTTCTCCTCGCTATATCCATTTTCTTTTGCATAAATGTACACTGGAATAGAGCATGAGATACCTTGATTACCTGAACCTGAATTACTCATCACTTGTACCATTGCACCCGACATACGCGCATCGCAAGCGCCGCATGTGTAACTAATTATTTTCGTGAACAGTGTGTCTCCGAAGAGGGATTGGGCGGACGGCGTTCCATCTATAGGATATAGGACGCCCTGTGGGCGATTGGATATGGGGCGAAGGAGACGACCTAAACCATGGCCATATTGCTCCGCGAAAGATGTTTCGGCAGCAGTGGTATTCATTTTCGCACCTTCCAGCAAGAAATTCAATTGCCCAATCTCTACCTCCATGGCAAAATCATATACACGACGGAGATTGAGATTACCCTCAATGTTATCGTTCTTAGTATTTTGTCTTGATTCAAGGCTCGTTTCTCTTATATCTTCTACGAAATGCGTATGCTCATCCATAATGGTAGCTTGAGCAGTTTTGTTGCCAGATGTGACTTCTGTATGGATATAAAGCAGACTAGGTGCATTATAGTCTACGTGAATTTCAGTTGGAACACGTAGCATGTATTTTTTCGCATACGATACGGCCTCTGATGTAGCATCGCGAAGTACTTGTAACATGTATTCTGACTTGCCTATAGTGGCTCCTAGCGCTATCGCAATAGGTAACCCTGTCATACCTGTATTAGGAATACCTACTGCTAAAGCATTTTTATAGACGTTTTTGGATAGATAAACAACTATTTTTTCGGGTTCACATCCTAATAACTCTTTAGCACGTGCTACGCATAATGCCACAGCAATTGGTTCTGTACACCCTATTGCTGGTACTACTTCGCGACGAAGCAATGTGAGCAACTCATCGTTAGATATTTTTGCCATAATGCTTATTTGATTACATATGTTTTAACCTCTCCAGCGCCATTCAATACGGGGAATGAATCTATTGTTTGTATATATTGCGAACACAAACTCTTAGTAGAATCAACAATCTCTTGAATATTGGCTATATCTAGTAGGGTATGAAATACACATTCTGCGGTCTGAACGACATCCTGATTTTGCTGCATGTATGCCACTTTTTGAGGAAATCTCTGTTGATATTCATCGGAATACCAAATGAAAGCTGGTACATGATATTGCTCTTCACAAATTTCATACGTCCCGTGCAAGGATAATTTGCGTTCATCATCCCAGAAACTTTCTCCATGATCGGATATATACATAATAACTACTTCTTGATTCAACGAATCAGCCCATGTTATCAACTCACCAAGCACGTAATCTGTGTATCTAACGCTATTATCGTATGCGTTGATGAGTATTTCCTTATTTTCTTCTGTCAATTTGGCATATCCATCATTTGGCATCAAGGATGGTGTGTAATAATTATCTTCTTCTGGGTAACGTAAATTGTATTTGTAGTGACTACCTAAAGAGTGTAATATAACGAACTGACCTTGATAATCAATATTTTCTTTCAATTGGTTGACCAACTCAATATCATAACTATCTACAGCATCTATACCACGGCTAAAGATATAACCATAATCACAGTTATTCATTATTCGCATAGTAAAAGGCGTGTATGAGTTCTTTGATATGAATGCTGTTTTATACCCTGCTTCTTTGAATGCCTCTGAAATGCTTTTTTCTTGCTGCATCACGTCCATATTATTAGGTGTGGCTCGCGTCAACAAAAACGGTATAGAATAATTAGTAAGATTAGCTAGTGTATAAATAGATGAGTATGAAATCAAATTTGTTTGTTCACTCAAATGAGGGGTAGTGTTTCTAGTATAACCATTGATTGTCAAATGGTCATATCTCGTTGCTTCACCTATGTAAAGTACATACAACGTATGATCTAGCGAATCACGTTGGCTTATTCCGAAAGAGAAAGATTCTAATTCCTTTTCTGCTTTTTTCCAATCTCGTTTATCTTGCCAAAGATGATAGGTGTTGATGTATAAATTGTAGGGATAAATCTTTAGAAATTTCATGCCAAACTTATCCCATGTTTGACTCATAACTTGTTGAGTCGTGAAATTAGGATTAATCTTGCGGATTAAAAACGACAATGATACATAGGTGGCTAATACTACTGCGATGGTTGATATAAGTCCCCAGATTCGAAACTTTCTAGGAATAAGTGGTTGATTCGAAACTTTAATACATAAATATATGTATATTCCCCATAGTACCACTAAGAGCAGACATATATGCCATATGGAAAGCAAAAATTCTGTAGACTCAACCCAATCAGTCGCAAAAATTATACCTAGAAACAATTTTGAGGCCGACTGCTTATTGAAATATAAACTAGCCACATCAATAGGCATCCATAGAAAACTAAAAATCCCTTCAAATATAAAGTATGTACGCGCTTTCAATACTAAAGCAGGCAGTAACAGTCCAACACCCACTATGCCCATATATCCAATCGTCTTAATCCAATTACCGTGCAAATCAGCAGCAAATATTAGTGCTGAAATATTTGGAATGAGCAATAGTATGAATAGAACTATAATGCAAATGCAATCTTTTTTATTAAAATTTGATGAGGTCATTTTATGAAATGTAGTTTTAATCGCCAAAAGGTGTATGTAATCAATAATTTTTGGAATATAGATTTACTTTGTTGTCGTTTTTCTTTAAGTGTTGCAAATAGTAACTCCTTAGCCACTAAGTTACGAGTAGCGGTTGTCGAATTGGCATTGGCTAAATAGTTGTACCCTTTGTAGGATAACAACTTATAACTAGGCCGAGTAGCCCAGAAGTCTAATGAAAAAATAACATCTTCATAAATCATTCCCGTAGGGAAACTTAAATTATATTTCTCAAAAACTTCCCTTCGATATAGCCGCATACAGGGAGAAGTGAATTGATAAAAATGATTAGGCAATTTCTCTAGTAATACTTTGCCCTGATAGGTCACTCGCCTATAACCAATTTGCACACAATCCCTTTTCCCTATGTGTTGTAGCATATATTGGTAGAAATCGTCATCCACATAATCATCAGCATCTACAAAGGACACAAATTCACCCGTGGCATGTTGCAAACCGACATTACGAGCTATGGATTGACCCTGATTGTTCGTATGAGAATATACTTCAATGCGTTGATCTTTGATGGCATATTCTTGCGCAATAGATAAACTATTATCTGTCGAACCATCATTTACCAAAATGATTTGTATATCTTCGCACGCTTGTGATAGTAACGAATCAATACACTTCGCTAAGTACAATTCAGCATTATATATGGGCACTATGACGCTTATCGTTGGATACATTGTATGAATAATTGTTCAAATTGTGCCGCTTCGTGTTGGCGTGTAAATTGTTCTTTATTCACTACTGCTTGGCGGGTATAACCATTCTTTTGCCATTCGTAGTATTTGGTAAGTATAAAATCTTTGACCTCATCCACTTGTGTTGCAGCCAACCCTGCATTAGTCTGCTCGATCGCATCTGCTAGACATTCTTCATCCGAATTTAGACATAAACATGGTTTCTCCACACCCAATATTTCATAAAATTTAGTACCCATCATACCATGTGTTCCATTTTGCTTGCAAGAGGTAGTTAAGATTAGTAATATTGATGAGTAATGCATATAGTTGATAAGTTCACTTCGAGGTATATAATTATGTACTGATACTACTTGTTCCAATGCATACTTTTTTGACAAATTTTCAAATGTTTGTTGTCCTATAGTATTTGTGTAGAAATTTATGTGTAAATCATCGCTCTTAACTTTTTCTTCCCTAATTAAATCTTGTATTGCTTCGAATAATAAGGTGGGGCATTTTGCGTAATGCGAGTAGTATTTGCCTATAAAATTAATATCAAATGTAGGTGTTTTGACCGCTCTATGATAAAATGTATTTGCGTCAAAACCATTGTAAATCAGATAGGTTTTGTCATTGTACTGTGCCAGTGTTTTTTGATGCCAAGGTGATACCGTTGTAACGGCCGTAGCTTGTCGTAATACGCGATTGCGCTGATTCATGTTTCTTGCCGTATATATCTTCTTTACGATGTTATCAATCCATTGTATACCAGTAAATGAACGGGTGTAGTAATCTAATTCTCCCCATTGCTCAACAATATCACGCAAATCTACAATAAGAGGCAAATGATATATCCTTGCTAGTTGAGCTGCAGCCTGTAGTGGGAAGT
Organism: Paludibacteraceae bacterium; assembly: GCA_045578815.1. Lineage (GTDB taxonomy): Bacteria > Bacteroidota > Bacteroidia > Bacteroidales > Paludibacteraceae > Colicola. Next base: position 21,375 of record JAZNKZ010000061.1, on the reverse strand, counting down.
AGTAGTAGCTTGCGCAGAATATTATATCAAATTTATCTATATCCACCCGCTCACATGCAAATTGTACCAATGCTTTTTCTTTTGCACCGAATAATTTGTCGGCTATCAAATGATGATAAGTAGGCATTTGATGGATAGCACATATGTCTAGATCCAATGGCTGATTATTATCCATTTCAGTCACTATTTCACAATGCCAACCTTTTAGCTGCAAACTTTCCACTAGCGTAATTACACGCGGACTAAAAGCAGGAGGAGCAATAGCTTCGCATAGTATGAGAATACGTTTGTTCATTACTGGGTGTTCTTCAACAAACTCAACAACTTTGGATATAACGAACGGTGATAACCATCATTCGTCACTATTGTATTATGCCATAACAGAACCACTTCACCGGCATTTTGATACACTTTCTCAATCAGTCGTTGACATTCGAAATATGCCTCATCTTCGTTAAGGTACATATAATTGGCATTGCTCAGTGTACAATCCATCGCAGTCATTGGATGCAATGTCAAATCTGTCAACTTCATCGTCTTTGGATTAATCCAGCGCACCGCGCGCGTGGTCTGCAAACGGAATCCTACCTGATCTGCAAACATCATCGTGAAGTCATCTTTTACACCCAGATCCACTAACTCTTGCATACGATCAATTGAACATCGCAAATAATGACTTCTATGTGGCTCCGCCTCCTCGCCTCTACACATTACACCTTTCATATTGCACAGCGACTTAGTTCCCCCATAATAGCTACTATGCCATCCTATTGCAGCTCCGCTATTCTCTAGCAAATGTTTCACTAAACCAAAGTCTTTCCCTTCCAAATCATACTGAGGGTAGTCATAACCCTTACCAGGAGTATCTTTTACAAAATAAATGCACTTTGCATCTCTAATCTTCTTGTCTTGTGAAATCAACCATGAGAATGTAGAGGCAGGATCGTTGTGAATATCCTTCAGCGATGCTACAACCTTTCTCCATTCACCGCGAAATATCCCACCTATGGCGCCGCGCAAATGGCGGTAATATGCTATCGAATCCACATCATGCGTCAGGTATATGTTGCTAAACGATGGAGTAGGCAATGGTAAATTTAAACATTTCATCAGCATACGTGCATACTCATCCACTATCGGAATCATCAGACGGTTATTCTTGCCCAATATAGAGTGTCTTGCCGTGAAACGACCATGCTCATCACGCTCATGATTTATCAACTCCTCCGCACGAGAAACATAGAAAAATGTATTATACACAATATCCGTTCGAATCACCCACTTGACTGCATCACCTTCAATCACTTTCTCAATCTGCAATTCATTCATATCGGGTAGCACTATCTCCTCGCCCAACTTACCATTGGGTATAATCACTACGCGGTAATTATTCCATTGGCTTTCTTGACTGATATATCCCACTTGTTTTGCGGCTTCTTTATTGCCATAAAGCAGGAATTCGATGATATATTGAATGATATTGTCCATTTGGGCGACAAAGGTACAAAAAAAAAAGCAGATATACAAATATATCTGCATTTTTCTATTTTATTTTTCGATAAATTTCGTGGTTACTTTTTCAATGCATTCACTAACATGCCACAAGCTGCCAAAATGTCTTCTCCACGACTCTTTCGTATTGTTGTGGTTATGCCGTGTTCTGTCAGGTAGTCGCGTAACCATTCCATCTGCTTCTCGTTGGAAGATGTAAAATGAATCTTCATCTCTTGCTGACTTTGGTTACTATCTGATGGTGATGCATGGAAACGAATCAAATTGATTCTACAATCCAAACCTTTCAACATGCGCACCAACTCATTTGCATGCTTGAGGCTATCGTTCATCCCCCCCCAACAAATATACTCAAAACTTACACGCCTTTGTTTCGCCCAATCATACTGCTTCAGCAGAGAAATTATGGCATTCAAATGATGCACCCTCTCAATTGGCATAACTGCTTGCCTCTCGGTGACGAATGGGTTGTGCAGTGAAATGGCTAAATGGCATTCGCACTCTTCTATATAGCGTTTCAATGCTGGCAATACTCCCACCGATGATACTGTTATCCGTTTGGGCGACCATGCACATCCCCAGTTGCTAGTCATTACCTCTAACGAACGCAATACGTTGGCTAAATTATCCATGGGTTCACCCTCACCCATATACACAATATTCGTCAGTTTGTTCGCATCGGGGATAGAAAATATTTGATTCAATATCTCTCCTGCTGGTAGATGACCATGAAAACCCAATGTGCCTGTCATGCAGAATTTACAACCCATTTTGCAACCTACTTGTGTACTCACGCACAACGTCGCACGGTCATTATCTGGTATATACACCGATTCCACATACGTTGCCTCTTTGCCTATCACCTCAAACAAGTACTTTTTCGTCCCATCATTAGATATGGCTTCGGCCACTGGTTGATGCCGACCTATCTCGTATTTCGATTTCAGCAACTCGCGACCCTTCAGTGATATATTTGTCATCTCATCAAAGGTACTAGCACGACGAACATATAGCCACTCGGCCAATTGTTTGCCCGCAAAACGAGGTAAACCTATTTCTTGAGCTATTCTTTGCAGCTCCTCTAACGATTTTCCTAATAATATCTCTTGCATTTTTATTATCTAACCTGTTAGTTGCATTTGTCCGCAAGCAATACGACTGGCTTATTCCCCAATCTTGCTCCTATCACGGTCAATCTATCTCCCTCTTTGATTTTCAGCTTTTTACGCAACAGGTCTGCACTCATGGGATAATTGCGAGTCATCACGCTAGCATTCAGAGTTTGCTTATCTCTGCCCAATGCCCCTTTCAATCGCCATACCCTACCTGGGAAATTTTCTACATAATCCTTCGATACGTACAAATGGGTATTAACACCCATTTTAGTTAGCCCATATCGCGTGCCTATTAACTTGTACGCTCCCGCTTTCACAATCGCTGTGTTCGGCTCATAAATATACATTCCTTCTGCCAAACTATCACTTCTCCTGCAATCACACAGTGGGCATTGCGCCTCTTTCTCCTCATCCATCTTGTAAATAAATACCTCATCTTCACTCCGCAAGTTCACGGCATGAATCCTGCTCACCGTATCTTCTGTCTTTGTTACCAATAGCACCTCTTTTACCTCATTACTTACAGCCACTATATGCACATCCATTGGCACACGCAAATTGCGCAATGCAGCAGTAATATCTAGCATTGGACTTAACTTTACCATCACTCTCTCTGACTTTTGCAGTAGGGTAGGTAGCAGTTCCACCACATTAGGCTCGCAATCTTCTATACGCACCACTTTCCCACCATTCTTATCTCTTCTAGCGGGATCTATATATATCACTTGTGCCTTATCATCCCATGTCTTCAAAAAATCCTCTGCATGAGTATTATGCACTTCAATATGTGGACGATTAATTGCAAAGTTATGCTTCGCTATACGACACAACTCCTGATTTTGTTCCACATAATGTACTTCCGAAAAGTATTCACTCAAAAAGTATGTATCTACTCCATAACCTCCCGTCAAATCCACCAACCTACCTTTCGCCTCTTTCTTCAATAATTCTGCCTTATATCTTGCAGTTTCCTCGCTAGAACATTGTTCGCATGACAAACGTACGGGATACCACCAATCGTCTATCTTTGCCATGCTTGGCAACTTATCACATGTACGTTGACGCCCCTCTACTTGTTGAAGCATCCAACGCCATTCATCGTCACTCAAATGTTTATAGCGCTTACGCTGTAATGCCAATTCCTCTATTTTCATTTCTCGCCTTTACATACTGCACTGCGACTCTGTAGCTTTACCCCAATAACCGAATATCCGTCAGCACTTTCGCATTCAATGCATCGTTCAGCTTCTTCACGATAGTGTATCGCTGTTCAAAGAGTTGTTGCCTCAATGCTGCAGAATGAATATGTACATACAATACACCATTCTTTATTTCCATCTCACCAGTGAAACGTGACACGGCACTACCCAGTACATCTGACCACAACGCAGGAATCTTGCGTTCCAACAGGGTGGTCTCTGCGTCTGTGCCTCGGAAATATTCGGCCAGCAATGTACCTATAGATTCTGCTTTGTGTGTAGCCATTATCAGCGTAATTGAAGGCGTTGTTGAGTTTTGAGTACAGTACCGTATGGGATACCATTAAGCTTGTACAAACTCTTTAATTTAATACCATACTTTTGAGATATTTCCCAAGCTGTATCACCTGGCCTAAAGTAATAGTAACTATATTTCCTTCCTGCTCTATTTTTCTTTGGATAAATATATACCATATCACCAGGCTCCAATTCGCGAGTGTCCAGCGCATCATTGTACTTGCGCAAGGTTTTCTCGCGCATATTTAGATATAGTGCCAACGACGCAAATGTCTCGCCCTCTGCCGCTATCACATACCTCACACCATTACGATAACCTGATGGATGATTGTTGTACAACTCCAAATCTTCCATCGGAGGATATACATAATCATTTATACCGCCTTGAACTGCATGAGCAATCACATCATTCTCTGTCTTAGACCAAGTCGTGTCACCTTCGTTTACAAAACCGCCTGCTACCAAAGTCTGATCAAAGGTCAGTTCTTGCAGATTGTATAACTCTATCAGATTAATCAGTTTTGAAGGATAATTAGGGTCGGTTGCATAACCGCATGACTTCAAACCATAGGCCCATGACTTGTAATCCCCTATAGGCAAGGCAAATAGCGTGGTATATCGCGGACGCAATAAAAACAACGAATGATCTTCATAGGAGTCATCTACATTGGCATATCTACGAAAACATTCGTTTGCTTTGTCATCATCTTTGTTCACGGTGCGTCCTTGCCAGTCTGAAGTACATTTTACACCAAAGTGATTGTTGGCTATCGTTGCCAACTCAGATGTTCCTGCTGACGACTCCAACAATCCTTGAGCCATTGTGATAGCGGCTGGAACTTTGTATTTGCGTTGTTGCTCAATAGCCAAATCTTTGTATTTCTCTATATACTGCACAAAAGCAGGGTTCTTTGACTGAGCTTGCAAACCAAAAGCCGCAAACAAAAAACAAGGTAGTAATAAATATTTCTTCATAATAATTCTAATTTTGCTGCAAAGATACAATTTTTTTATTACATACGCAACATCTTTGTTTATTTTCTATATTTTATATATGCTTTTGGCATGTATTATCTACGTTTTTTGTACACTAGATTTCCTTTCCCTTTTTGGTTATAATACTTCTTTTAGACTATAAATAATTAGTGATTAGTTAGTAATTAGTTAGTGATTAGTTAGTGATTAGTTAGTGATTAAGAAAGTTTTAAGCTAATTTGAAAAAAGCATACATTAAACTTTAAAGTATAATTTGCATATCTCGCAATTTATTCGTACCTTTGTAGCGGAATTATTAAATCAATTATGAATATGAAAAAGATTTTGTTTTTTGTTTTTGCATTGATTGTTTTTGCAAGTTGTGACGAAAGAGATGTTACTTTCAAAACAATTTCCGTTCGAGTTAATGCTAATGAATGGCAATATACTCAGCAAGGTACTAGCGACCAATTCAACAATAATTACTTTTATGCTGTTGTTGATATGCCCGAAATTACTGAGCAAGTCTTCGATTATGGCGAAGTAAAAGCTTATGTGGTGTACGATCGCATGGACTATTACTATGCGCGCAAGCACCTATTACCATACGTCTTGCACGTTGAAGAACCTACAGATGAAGGAGATTGGCTCTTCTATACTCAAACGATTGATTTTACTTACGGAATAGGTTGGGCTGAATTTAATTTCCGTATGAGTGATTTTGCGTATGAGGAAAATACGACAATCAACCCATCTGACATGGAGTTTGACATCATCATTTCATACCCACAGGAATTCTAGCAGCGCACCGATATAACAATTATGCTTTACCCTCAAAATATTGAACAGAAGATCGACTTCCAAGTCATTCGCGACAACCTCAATGGCTGTTGCACGTCTTCATTAGGGCGTGAGCGGGTAGAGCAAATGAAGTGGCTAACGAATTATTCTGACATCCAATCACTTCTGCGTCAATTGCAGGAGATGATGGCTATCTTAACTGATCCTACTATCACTTTCCCACAAGGTGATATTTACGACTTGCGAGAAGCACTTTCACGTATTCGTATTGAGGGACTATTTATGGACGAAGCAGAGCTCTTCTCCCTAAGCAAACTCCTCTCTTATGCCGCTCAAATAGAGCGATTTTTCGCTACTTTGGATAAGACAAAATATCCAATCTTATCTTCTAGCCTCATTACCTCGTCGCCTTCTAACCTCGTCACCTTGATTGATAGAGTACTTGACCGCTATGGCAAGATGCGTGACAACGCATCACCCGAACTAGCACGAATTCGCAAAGAGATTAGTGCCTCGCAGGGCTCTGTCAGCAGAGCCCTCAACGCTATTCTTCGCCAAGCGCAAGCCGAGGGTATTTTAGACAAGGATGCTGCGCCTACATTGCGTGAAGGTCGGCTGGTATTACCCGTTCCACCCGCATACAAACGCAAAATAGGTGGTATAGTCCACGATGAATCGGCTACAGGTAAAACCGTCTTTATTGAGCCTCAACAAGTAGTTGAAGCCAACAACCGCATACGCGAACTTGAAGGCGAAGAGCGCCGCGAACGTGTACGCATTCTAATATCTATTACTGCTGAGATACGTCCGCAAATTCCAGATATCCTTGCTACAGAGAATTACCTTGCGGATGTCGATTTCCTGCGCGCTAAAGCCCTCTTTGCACTAGATATAAATGCTATTGTTCCTGAGATTACTAAGCAGCCATTGCTTGATTGGTGTGAGGCATATCATCCTGTGCTATTGCTCAATTTTCGTCGTCAAGGAAAGACAGTAGTACCCCTCACTATACGCCTTACCGACAACCGTATTCTCGTTATCAGTGGTCCCAATGCGGGTGGTAAGTCGGTGTGCCTCAAGACAGTAGCGCTATTGCAATACATGATGCAATGTGGATTAGCAGTGCCGATGAATGAGGCGAGCAAGATGGGGATATATAAGCAATTGCTGATTGATATAGGCGACGAGCAATCCATCGAAGATGACCTTTCCACTTATTCATCTCACCTTCGCAACATGAAGCACTTTGTACGCTTTGCCAATCACGATACACTGTTGCTCATCGACGAGTTTGGTACAGGTACCGAACCCATGATAGGTGGAGCTATTGCGGAGGCGGTACTTACGCAACTCAATGAGCAAGGCGCATTTGGTGTGATAACTACCCACTATGGCAATCTTAAACACTATGCCGAACAAACTGAAGGTGTTATCAATGGCGCGATGCTTTACGACAGAGGAAAACTTAAACCTCTCTTCCAACTGTCTATTAATCAAACAGGTAGTAGTTTTGCGGTAGAGATTGCTCGTCAGATTGGTTTGCCCGAAACCATTATACAACGAGCTACTGACATTGTGGGCGAGGAGCATATAGACTACGACAAACATCTGCAAGATATTGCGCGCGATAAACGTTATTGGGAGAATAAACGCCAAAATATCCGCCAGAAGGAGAAACACCTCGAGGAGAAGATTGCGCACTATGAGGAGCAGATGGCTGGTATTAAAGCCAAGAAACGTGCTATCTTAGAGGAAGCCAACGCTGAGGCAGCCGACCTTTTGCGAAAAAGCAATGCTACGATTGAGCGCACTATCCGCGAGATAAAGGAGGCAAAAGCCGAGAAGAAGGCCACCCAAGCCGCCCGACAAAAAGTAGAAACGCTGAAGACTAAAGTGGAAAGCAAAACTAGTAAATCTAGTACTTCTAGTAAGTCTAACGAAACTACTAACTTAAACTCTAAACAAAATAAAGTGCTTCGCGATCTTCGTGACCTGAAAATGCTAACCAATAATCCAGCTAAGTTGATTCAGGAAAGCAATACACTCAAACCCAAAATGGTTAGCAGCAACGTAGCGGATGAGCTGCGCAGAAAAAAACTGAATTTTAAACGCGAACTAGATATCCGCGGATTGCGTGTGGACGAGGCACTTGAAGTGTTGATAGCGTATGTGGATGATGCTTTGATGGTGAATGCCGAGCAAGTGACAATCTTACATGGTACGGGGACTGGTGCACTCAAACAAGTAGTGCGTGATTATCTTGCTGAGCGTCAGAAAAGTATGCGACGACTCAAATCTGGTAATATATCTTTCCACGATGGTGATCCTGACCGCGGTGGCGCTGGAATAACTGTAATTGAATTATAAAATCAATATTTATATGAAAAAAAACATTTTTGTTTTTGCTCTTTGTTCCTTGCTCTTTGTATCTGTGGCAACAGCGCAAGTGCAACCAGGAGATACTACATACAGCATGTCACTACATGTTGGCTATGGGCATAATTTGACCTATGGTTCGTATGCTAACTTTGATATTGATGCCTACTTGCCTATCAATCCTCATTTTGATATGCAAGCCAGTATCCGAACCAGTACCGCTAATTTTCATACTTTGGGCGTACAATTGCGTCCTAAATTTATTTTATCTGTCGGCGAACTATATTTGGAAGATCGCGTGATGGCGCGTTGGGTATCGCGCGATGATTTCAATGACTTTGTCCACGCACTATCACTTGGATATAAGATGCAGTATGTCAATGTACAAGTAGGTATGTCCACACGCATCATTATTCCACAGCCATATGTTTTTCGCTCCGAAGATGAGATGATTCTTGAACCATTCAATGTAATATATCGCGTAGAAGCTTTTGTTCGTCCTCGTACTTCACCATGGAACATTAGTTTGTGTGTGGCAAATATCGACAACTATCAGGTAGAACGCGTATGGCAACCGATGTTCTATTTGGGTGGATGGTATGATATTAATGACCATTGGCGTGTACGCCTCTCGGGCAAATATAAATTAGCGGGTATGTTCCATCTTAATGCTCATTACTATGGAGCAGAACTCCGAGCAGGTGCGGAATACCGCTTTTAGTTGAAAGTTTATGGTTTAAAGTTTAATGACAGGAATTTATGAAAAAGAATATACAAATTAGTCTTGGCTCTTTGCTCCTGGTTCTAGGTTCCATCTTCACCGCATGTGGTCCTGATGCACGATTGGATATGGTGGGTATGTTTGCAGGTACTTCACCTACAATTGATGAGCGTTTTGAGCAGTCCAAAGAATATAACGACAAGTATGGCTATGCTACACTACAAGCTCTATCAGATGATTATCATGTATATGTTTGCACTGATACGCATATTACCAAGACGCGCACACGTTGGGAACACTTTATCAATACTTATCGAATGGATATGCTATGTCCCGTAGCTGTGCATTTAGGCGACATTATTGATGCACGAACCGATTTTGAATTTGTCAACGAAGCGTTAGAGCGTCACCCATTGTCCGCCATTCTTCCAATTAAACCCGATACCCTGATGGCAGTGTGTGGCAACCACGATATTTATTTCAAACAATGGAATAAGTTTATCAATACATTCAAGACTTGCAATTATTACTTCGTAGTCAAAACTCCTACTGGCAAACAAGATCTCTTTATTATTTACGATTCTGCCGATGGTACAGTAGGAAGTAAACAATTACAATGGCTTCGCAAGACATTAGAGTGGGCTGACAAACAGGGATTTCGTCATATTGTAGCATGTACGCATACGCATTTCTTCAAACGTGATGGCTCGCAAGGACATACCTCCAACTACACGCAAGAAGAGACATATGCACTACTTAACCTCTTTACCCAGCATGGGGTGGATATGGTATGGTCGGGACACGACCACTCGCGCGAAATCACGCAAGTGAAAGGGATGACATGTATCGTGGTGGACTCGATGAAGGATGAGGACAAAAAGCCATTCTACATGCTCGTGACCATGGGCGAAAAGATTGATTATGATTTTGTTTCTGTAGCCGATATCCAATAATAGTGCTTATATATTTCGGCATAGGAACCAATCTTGGAGACCGCGAGGCAAACCTACGCGAGGCTATTCGTTTGCTAAGCGAGCGAGTAGGGGGGCAGTTGGCGTGTTCTTCGGTGTATCGCAGCGCGCCAATGGGCTTTGTGTCGGATAATGAGTTTGCGAATATAGTAGCTGTCTACGATACGGATTATTCACCCGAAGAGGTGCTACTGATTACGCAGCAGATTGAGCGTGAGATGGGACGCACCGAGAAATCTGTCAATGGAATCTACCATGACCGCGTAATTGACATTGATCTGCTCAAAGCCATTCATCACTCATCACTCATCACTCATCACTCTTCTACCCTTACACTCCCTCATCCACGAATGCAAGAACGAGACTTCGTGATGATTCCCCTCCGTGAAGCAGAAAATGCTCTAAACACTAAACTCTAAACTAATATGCAGGTATTATACGAAGACAATCATATTATAGCGGTGAGCAAGACTTGTCACGAGATTGTGCAAGGCGATAAGACAGGCGATATTCCGCTCTCCGAGACTGTGAAGGCATATATCAAGGAGAAATACCAGAAACCTGGCGAAGTATTCCTAGGTGTAACGCATCGTTTGGATCGCCCCACTACAGGTGTAGTGCTTTTTGCTCGTACAAGCAAAGCCCTTACTAGACTAAATGCCATATTTCAGTCCCACGAACAGATTCGAAAAACTTATTGGGCGATTGTTCAAACTCCACCGCCTACCTCTCAAGGACGCTTGGAAAATTATCTTTGGAGAAACGAAAAACAAAATAAATCCTTTGTCGTTAAACCTGGTACCAAGGATGCAAAACGTGCAGTTCTTTCCTATGAAACCATTGCACAAAGTGATAGATACACTCTACTTGAAATTAACCTAGAAACAGGACGCCATCATCAGATTCGTTGTCAATTAGCTGCTATCGGTTGTCCAATTAAAGGCGATTTAAAATATGGCGCTAAACGTAGCAATCCTGATGGTGGAATATCTCTACACGCAAGAAAGATTGAATTTATTCATCCGGTTAGCAAAATGCCTATTGAGATTACCGCTCCTGTTCCTGAAGATAAACTATGGCTTACACTTGAAAATAGTATTAAATCATGAAGAAAATATTTTTACTTATAATAGCACTTTTCTCTATATCAATCGCTTTTCCTTGTACATCCTTCATCATCAGCGGCAATGCAACGCCATCTGGCAAACCTATGATGTTCAAACACCGTGACACGGGTGAACTCAACAATCGTATTGCGCACTTTAATGGACCAAAATATGCATTCATTGGATTGGTCAATTCTCCTAGTTTAGATGGCGAAGTATGGGCTGGAATGAACGAAGCGGGATTCTGTATCATGAATACTGCTTCTTATAATCTGCGTGAAGATAATCTTGATTGTCAAATGGATCGCGAAGGTGAACTGATGTATTATGCTCTTGGGCAGTGTGCAACGCTCGCAGATTTTGAGGCATGGATAGCTACCTATCCGCAACCATGGGGTGTAGAGGCTAACTTCGGTGTTATTGACGCACAAGGTGGAGCAGCTTACTACGAGATGAACAATTTTCGCTATATCAAATATGATGTAAATGCAGAGGAGAATGGCTATCGTGTAGTTACTAACTTTAGTTTTGCAGGTCGATACGAAGATTATGAGGGCTGGGAGCGCTATCAAACAGCTTCTGCTATCATGAAGGAGGCTTTTTCTCGAGAGCGTGAGTTCTCTGCTATTGATGCTATCAACCTATTCTCTCGTAAGTATCGTCATGAAGTATTAGGAGTGAATTACTACCAAGATAATGCACCTCAATATATTATAGATCAAGATTATATTCCTCGTCGTATCACATCAGCAGTAATTTGTTTTCAAGGTGTGAAGGCGGGCAGTGATCCTAAATATAATGTCATGTGGTCTGCATTGGGGTATCCTGCTTGTGCAGTGGCTATACCGCTATTAATGAATAGCAGTTCGTTACCTGCATATATGGCAGCGCGCAATCCGAAGGCTAAGAAAGGTGAAGCGCTTCATAGTGAGATGTGCGATGCATCACTCCAAATTAAAGACCAATGGGCATTCCCTATGCATATTAGCAATGGCAAGCGTTATGTGGCCCTTCAGACTATTCTAGTGGGGAATGAGGATAAGCCTGCACTTATGACGTGTACCAATGAGGTTGAGACAAAGATTCAATCTGATTTTCTACCGCTGTATCAGCAATGGGAAGAAGGAAATATAGACGATAAGGCGTTTTATAAGTGGTATCAGCAATCTTCTAAACAATGGATGAGATACTACTATTCTACATTTGCACCATATAATCAATAATACAACAATCGCACCTATATAGGTGCGATTGTTATAGGGTAGTACATTTTATTTCTTTACAGGATCACAAGTTAACTCTATACCCAATTTTCGGAAAATTTTTCTATCCACCTCCGATAGCATGACGGTTGAATGAACTTGGCAACCTGCCAGTTGGGGTAGGGCTTCCAAGGTCTTGCGGCAGTTCTCGTCGTGCAAGGATAGGACAGATAATGCCACCAACACCTCATCGGTATGTAAGCGTGGATTACGACCTCGTAAGTAACTGATTTTGGTGTGTTGGATAGGTTCAATCATCTCCTGTGGGATGAGCTTCACATCATGATCTATGCCTGCGAGATACTTTGTTGCATTCAGCAAGAGTGCTGCACTCGAACCGAGTAGGGGAGAGGCTTCGGCGGTGATGATCTTGCCATCGTGCAACTCGATAGCTGCTACTGCCATCGCATTATTGCGCTCTTTGCGCTCGTTGGCTGCCACCGTTGTACGTCTGTCTGCGGTACTAATACCCACTTGTTTGAACAAACGGGCAATACGATTGACTACCGATTCGCTGATGTCGCCATTGGCAAAATCGTTCAGCGCATGGTAGTAACGACGGATAATCTCCTGCTTGCTGGCCTCACAACATGCTGCGTCATCATCTATGCAAAAGCCCACCATGTTTACGCCCATATCGGTAGGCGACTTGTAAGGGTTGTGCCCATAAATGCCTGTGAATAAGGCATCTAATACAGGGAAGATCTCGGTGTCGCGGTTGTAACTAACTGCCGTCTTGCCATATGCCTCTAGATGGTATGGGTCAATCATATTCACATCGTTGAGGTCGGCTGTGGCTGCCTCGTATGCCATATTGATAGGGTGCTTGAGGGGCAGGTTCCACACAGGGAAAGTCTCGAACTTGGCATATCCTGCTTGATTACCACGTACATGCTCGTTGTAGAGTTGCGAGAGGCAAACTGCCATCTTACCACTTCCAGGACCAGGAGCAGTGACAACTACGAGTGGGCGAGTCGTCTCGATATAATCGTTCTTACCAAAACCTTCTTCCGAGTCAATGAGTGCTACGTTGTGAGGGTAGCCGTCAATCGTATAATGATAATAGGTGGTGATACCCAATCGCTCCAATCGTTGGCGGTACATCTGTGCGGATGTCTGACCGCTATAGTGGGTGATTACCACGGAGTTGACCACAAAACCACGATTCATAAACTCGTCGCGCAAACGCAGTACATCCACGTCATAAGTAATGCCTAAGTCTTGACGTACTTTGTTTTTCTCGATGTCGGATGCGGATATGACAATCACAATCTCCAATGTATCACGCAGTTGCGTGAGCATCGTGAGTTTGCTATCAGGCTGAAAACCAGGTAGTACACGACTAGCATGATAATCATCAAAAAGCTTACCTCCAAGCTCAAGGTAAAGCTTATTACCAAACTGCGCAATACGCTCTTTGATATGCTCCGACTGACGGAGAATGTACTTTTCGTTATTAAAGGGTTCAGTATTGTTCAACATAGTTCAGTATTGTTCAATGTTGTTACTCTTGTGGGTTGGCACCATCGAAGCAGAAAGTGCAGACTTTGCACTTGGGCAGTCCGATGGCGGCGATGAGGTCCTCTATCTTGGTGTATTTGAGTGACTTGAGCGCAAAGCGGTCGCGCAAGGCGCGTATCATGCGTTGGTACTCCAAGGAGTCGGTAGTGGCATATGCCTTGATACGCTCTGGATTATTGGCTGCTTCTTCCCCTTCTAAATCCGCAATGATACGGCGGGTGATGAGCTCCATATCCGACTTAGATGTAGTGAAGTTCGTGAATGGACAGCCATACATGATAGGCGGACATGCAATACGCATATGCACATCTTTGGCACCTGCTTCGATCAGACAACGGGTGTTGTCACGGAGTTGCGTGCCACGCACGATAGAATCGTCGCAGAAGAGAACACTCTTGCCACGTAGGATAGAGTAGTTGTGAATGAGTTTCATCTTAGCAACTAGGTCGCGTGTGGCCTGTTGCGATGGGGTGAAAGAACGTGGCCAAGTAGGCGTATATTTGGTGATGGCGCGTTGGTAAGGCACGCCCGAAGTGTGCGAATAACCAATCGCCATAGCAATACCTGAATCAGGAATACCGCAGACAATATCGGCTTTCACATCATCGCTATTACCCATAGCATGACCGCAGGCATAGCGCACTTGCTCTACATTGCGACCTTCGTAGTCGGAAGTAGGGAAACCGTAATACACCCAAAGGAAAGAGCAAATCTGCATCTTGTCGTTAGGTTTGCGCAGTTGCTCCACGTGGTTAGCATATACACGAACAATCTCACCAGGGCCCATGAAGTACTCGGTTTGGAAGCCGAGATTGAAGAAGGAGGATGATTCGCTGGCAATAGCGTAGGCGTTGTCTCTTTTACCTAATATAATAGGTGTGCGTCCCCATGAGTCGCGAGCAGCGATGATACCATCTTCGGTGAGAATGAGAATACTGCATGAACCTTTGATTTGCTTGTACACATTCTCGATTCCGTCCACGAAATCTTTGCCCTGAACGATTAGCAAACCTACTAATTCAGTGGGGTTTACGCGTCCGCTACTGAACTCGGAGAGGTGCACTTTTTGCTCAAGCAAGTGGGCAACCAAATCGTCTTGGTTGTTGATCTTGCCGATAGTGCTGATAGCAAACCGACCAAGGTGCGAGTTGATGAGCAAAGGTTGTGCATCGGTGTCGGAGATGATACCAATGCCCGCGTTGCCACTGAACTCGTGTAATTCATCTTCGAACTTTGTTCGGAAGTGCGAGTTTTGTATGTTGTGAATGCTTCGTTTGAAGCCCTTTTCTGCGTCGAAGGTTGCCATACCCGCACGGCGTGTACCGAGGTGGGAATGGTAGTCGGTGCCGTAGAAGACATCGGTGATACAGGAGGTTTGTGATATAGTCCCGAAGAACCCTGCCATACTTATTTTGTTAAATAGTTAGTCAAGTTGTTCTCAATGCGTGTTGCAATATCCTCTGTTTCTGCGTCGAGGACGAGTTTTTCGCCAGTGATACCTTCGTAGAGTTCGATATAGCGAGCGGTGATACCTGCCACTACTTCATCGGTCATCTCTGGCACTTGTTGTCCCTCTTTACCTTGGAAACCGTTGTCCATCAACCACTCACGCACAAACTCTTTGGAGAGTTGCTTTTGTGGATCACCTGCCTCAAAGCGCTCCTCGTAGCCCTCTGCATAGAAGTAGCGGCTGGAGTCTGGAGTATGTACCTCATCCATAAGAAGGATTTGATCGCCATGTTTACCAAACTCGTATTTGGTATCCACGAGGATAAGTCCTTGTTTAGCAGCAATCTCTTGTCCGCGAGCGAAGAGAGCAAGGGTATATTTCTCCAATTGCTCGTACTCTGCCTCTGGGATAAGTCCTTGAGCGATAATCTCTTCGCGAGAGATATCCTCATCGTGTGCACCAATTTCGGCTTTGGTAGTAGGAGTGATGATTGGGGTAGGGAACTTCTCGTTCTCGCGCATGCCTTCTGGCAGTTGTACGCCGCAGATCTCACGCACGCCGCTCTTATAAGCACGCCATGCAGAGCCGCAGAGGTAACCGCGAACGATCATCTCTACTGGGTAGCCCTCGCAACGAACACCTACGGTCACCATAGGGTCGGGAGTGGCTTGCTTCCAGTTAGGAACGATGTCAGCCGTTGCATCGAGGAACTTAGCTGCGATTTGGTTGAGGATTTGGCCTTTGAATGGGATACCCTTTGGCAGGATAACATCAAAAGCAGAAATACGGTCGGTGGCTACCATAGCGAGGCAGTCCTCACCGATGAAATATACATCACGCACTTTACCGTGGTACACATTGGTTTGACCAGGAAAGTTGAAATTGGTTGCTGTTAATGCTTGCATATTTTTTGTTTGTTAATGGCTCGCTACGCTCACGAAAGTGGCAAATACATTGCGAAAATGATTCGCTACGCTCATGAAAATGGCTAAAGCGTATATCACTTTGTGGTTGTAGGAGATGGTTGTAATTTTTTTATTAAATTCTCTATTTTAAATTCAATCCGTGTGATATCATCACGTAATCTTTTGCTGATGTCTGGTGATATGTACTGAATATCCTCTGCAATATATAACATATTTCGAACTTCAGCGCATGAGCCGTAAGCAATATTTAAGAAATAAATGAATTGCTTATTGTCCGTTGAAAACTTGTTCCGTTGAAATCCTTCTGCAATATTATTCATTACGGAAACTGAAGCCCGTTGAATTTGATCTCGAAATCCATAATCACTGGAGTCTCGAAACAACAGATAGATTTCACGAACAAATTGTCTGGATAATTGCCAGATAACTAATTCCTCAAAATTATATACTGCGTTACTCATCCTTTTAGTTCACTTTGTTCATTTATTGTTCGCTTCGCTCACGAAAGTGGCTCACCTCGTTCACGAAATTGGTTCGTTTCACTCACGTACGCTTCAGCCACTTTCGCAGCTCTGCTGCCACTTTCGTCGAAGACCACTTTCGCGGCTATGCCGCCATCAACGCGCCGCAGGCGCTTACTTATACTCATCCCATGATTGGATGGCGAGGTCGTTGACATCTACAGTGCAGAAAGCATTGATGAACGCTGCTGCGAGGCGTGCATTGGTGAGCAATGGCACATTGAGGTCAATCGCCGCACGACGAACATGGTAGCAAACATCGTTTTGTGGGTCGGTTACGATATCCTTTGGAACGCTCACTACGAACTCGATCACGCCTTCACGCATGAGGTCGATAGCTTGTGGAGTGCCTTCCTCAGATGGTTGGTAAACCGTAGTATTAGGGATACCTGCCTCTGTGAGGAAGTGGCTTGTACCAAGGGTAGCGTAGATATTGAAGCCCTTCGCGATGAGTTGGCGTGCAGACTCGAGCATCTGTGCTTTCTGCTTAGGCGAACCGATAGAGAAGAGTACATTCTTCTTAGGTACGCGCATGCCTACGGAAAGCATAGAGGTCAAGAGTGCAGCGTTGGCATCCTCGCCGAGGCAACCAACCTCACCCGTAGAGGTCATGTCCACACCAATCACGGGATCGGCCTTTTGCAGACGGTTGAAGGAGAACTGCGATGCCTTGACACCCACATAGTCGAAGTCGAAGAAGTTCTTGCTTGGTTTCTCCACTGGGAGACCGAGCATGATACGAGTAGCTATGTCGATGAAGTTGATCTTCAATACTTTAGATACGAATGGGAACGAGCGTGAAGCACGGAGGTTACATTCGATTACCTTGATCTCGTTTTCGCGAGCGAGGTACTGGATATTGAATGGACCAGAGATATTGAGCTCGCGTGCAATTTGACCAGATATCTTCTTGATTCGGCGCACGGTCTCTACATAGAGTTTTTGTGCTGGGAACTGGATGGTTGCGTCACCAGAGTGAACACCAGCAAACTCTACGTGCTCGGAGATAGCGTATGCGATGATTTCGCCATCTTTAGCCACAGCGTCCATCTCAATCTCCTTGGTGTTGAGCATGAACTTAGAGATTACCACTGGGTGCTTCTTGCTCACAGTTGCCGCCATCTTGAGGAAGCGCTCGAGCTCCTCTTGGTTGAAGCAAACGTTCATCGCAGCACCAGAAAGCACATACGATGGACGAACGAGCACAGGGAAGCCCACCTTGTCGATGAAGGTCTTCACATCCTTCATAGAGGTGAGGGCACTCCATTCTGGTTGATCCACACCAATGCGGTCGAGCATAGCAGAGAACTTATCGCGGTCCTCGGCGTTGTCGATACTACGAGCAGTGGTGCCGAGGATAGGCATGTGCTGTGCATCGAGCTTTAATGCGAGGTTATTAGGGATTTGACCACCAGTAGATACGATGACGCCATGAGGGTTCTCCAGCTCGAGGATATCCATCACGCGCTCGAAGGTGAGTTCGTCGAAATAGAGACGGTCGCACATATCGTAGTCGGTGGAAACGGTCTCTGGGTTGTAGTTGATCATCACGGAGCGGTAGCCGTTCTCACGGATGGTCTTGAGCGCTTGTACGCCGCACCAGTCAAACTCTACAGACGAACCAATACGGTATGCACCCGAACCGAGTACCACAACCGACTTGCGGTCGTTCATATACTTCACATCGTTGGCTACACCGGAGTAGGTGAGGTAGAGGTAGTTGGTTTGCGCAGGGAACTCAGCCGCGAGTGTATCTATCTGTTTTACAACGGGTTTAACGCCCAAAGATAGACGATGTTTGCGTGCTACGAGCACCGCAAAATCCATATCCATTTGTTCGCCCAGTCCAACGGCTTTCGCGATTTGGAAGTCAGAGAAACCTTGAATCTTAGCTTTGCGCATCAAGTCCTCGTCAATGTTTTGGAGCGTGCCTGCAGCTTTCAGCTCGTTGTCGGTCTTAACGATATTTTGGAGTTTCTCGAGGAACCAACGGTCAATCTTCGTCAGCTCGTGCAAACGGTCGATGCTATAACCTGCATGCAATGCTTGCGAGAGGAAGAAGATGCGCTTGTCGGTTGGAGCAGCCAATGCGTGGTCGAGGTCGTCCACATGCAGTTGTTTGTTTTCTGTGAAACCGTGCATGCCTTGACCAATCATACGAAGACCCTTTTGGATGGTATCCTCGAAAGTACGACCGATAGCCATCACCTCGCCCACAGACTTCATGCTGGAGCCGATCTCGCGATCTACGCCACGGAACTTACCGAGGTCCCAGCGTGGGAGTTTAGCCACGATATAGTCCAATGTTGGCTCGAAGAAAGCAGGAGTATCTTTGGTAACAGAGTTCTTGAGTTCGAAGAGTCCATAGCCCAAAGCAATCTTAGCGGCTACGAAAGCCAATGGATAACCAGTCGCTTTAGAAGCCAATGCTGAAGAGCGAGAGAGGCGAGCGTTCACCTCAATCACGCGGTAATCCTCTGAATATGGATCGAGCGCGTATTGCACGTTACACTCACCCACGATACCTACGTGACGAACGATCTTGATTGCCAACGCACGGAGCTTAGCCGCCTCAGACTTGGTGAGTGTTTGGGTAGGAGCAATCACGATACTTTCACCCGTGTGAATACCGAGTGGATCGAGGTTCTCCATGTTGCAGACGGTGATACAGTTGTCGTATTTATCACGAACTACCTCATACTCAATCTCTTTCCAACCTTTGAGTGATTTCTCAACGAGCACTTGAGGAGAGAAACTGAACGCTTTCTCAGCGATGATGTTGAGTTCTTCTTCGTTGTCACAGAAGCCTGAGCCCAAACCGCCGAGTGCGTATGCCGCACGAAGGATAACTGGGTAACCAAGTTCTTTAGCGGCAGCACGAGCCGCCTCGATAGTCTCGCAAGCCTCGCTTTGGATGGTCTTGACATTGATCTCGTCGAGTTTCTCAACGAACAACTCGCGGTCCTCAGTGTCCATGATAGCTTGTACTGGCGTTCCGAGCACTTGTACATTATATTTCGCTAATACGCCGCTCTTGTAGAGTTCTACACCGCAGTTGAGTGCGGTTTGTCCACCGAAGGCAAGAAGTACGCCATCTGGACGCTCCTTCGCAATCACTTTCTCCACAAAGAATGGATTAACAGGCAAGAAGTAGATCTTGTCTGCTACGCCTTCGCTGGTTTGTACGGTAGCGATATTAGGATTGATGAGTACGGTATAGATACCTTCTTCACGAAGGGCCTTGAGGGCTTGTGAACCAGAGTAGTCGAACTCGCCTGCTTCACCAATCTTGAGTGCTCCAGAACCGAGCACCAATACTTTCTTGATATCTTTTTTCTCCATGGCCATTATTTATTAAGAAGTTGGAAGAAGTTATCGAATACAAATTCAGAATCTTTTGGTCCGCAGTTCATTTCTGGAATAAACTGTACGGCCATCCATGGTTTTTCTGCGTGGCGAATACCCTCGTTGGTGCGGTCGTTCATGTTCACGAACCACTCTTTCCACTCTGCAGGTAGGGTAGTGCCATCCACTACATAACCGTGGTTTTGTGCGGTGATATAGCAACGCTCGCCACCTACTATTTGTACTGGTTGGGTCGCTCCACGGTGACCATATTTATGCTTCAATACCTCTGAGCCTGCTGCGAGAGCGAGTAGTTGGTTGCCCAGTCCAAGGCCCAACAATGGCTTATCTTCGCCCTTCTCAAGGAAGGTCTTGATATTCTCAATCGTTACAGCGCAATCTTCTGGATCACCAGGACCGTTGCTGAGTATCAATGCGTCAAACTCCAAGGTGTTGAAGTCGTAATCCCATGGCACGCGTGTTACCTCTACACCGCGAGCGAGTAGGTAGCGGATGATTCCTTCTTTCACACCGCAATCTACCAGCACTACTTTCTTGCCTGCACCAGCGTTGTAGGTTACTACCTCTTTGCAAGAAACTTGTGGCACGAGGTTTTCGTCGTTCGCTACAGGAGTAGTGTCGTCGCCTTCGAAGATCAATGTTGCTTGCATGGTGCCATTCTCGCGCAGATGCTTCGTGAGCTCACGGGTATCTACGCCGGTGATAGCAGGTATCTGCTCACGAATCAACCATGATGCCAAATCCTCGTTGGCATTCCAGTGGCTGTACTCAGGGCTGTACTCGGTCATGATTACTGCAGCAGGATGGATACAGTGGCTATCCATAAACTCAGACAAACCATTCTCCAAACTGTTGTTTGCTGGCACGCCGTAGTTACCAATCAATGGGTAGGTCATCACCACGAGTTGACCTTCGAAGTTAGCATCGGTCAGCACCTCTGGATAACCAATCATGGTGGTATTGAATACGAGCTCTCCAGCTACATTTTTCTCGTAGCCAAATGATGTACCTGTGAAGCAGGTGCCATCGGAGAGTTTCAATGTTACTTTTTTCATATTCTTGCCTTTAATCTTTAACCTTAGCGAAGGATTGTTTCCGAACGATCTGGACCTACCGACACTACATCGATGCTTACGCCAGTCTCTTGCTCGATATATGCGATATACTCTTTCAACTCTTTGGGCAACTCCTCGTAGGTGCGGCATACAGATACATCGCACTTCCATCCTGGGAACTCCTTGTAGATAGGTTTGATA
>JAZNKZ010000060.1:0-14530 GCA_045578815.1 Paludibacteraceae bacterium | reverse complement strand
ATTGAAGGAGAAACCAGAGGGTTATGTAGAGCCAGAGCGTCCAGCTCGTGGTGATCGCGGTCCTCGTCCAGAGCGTCGTGGTCCACGCCCAGAGCGCCGCAACCCAGAGGCAGATGGTGCACGCTTGAATCGTCATTAATCTAGATCTTTGAATCCCGATTCCCGAATCCAGAATCTCGAGTCCCGATTCCCGATTATTGATTTCTCGATAAAGAAAGACTAAGCAAATCGCTTAGTCTTTCTTCTTATCTAGGTTATTGATTTTATTGCCAATCTATTTCATCAACCCCTCAATAATTCCTGGTAATTCTTTGTTTTGGAAGATGCCGCCAAACTGCTCTGCACCAGCTCCATATGCAAATATTGGCACGACCGTTCCTGTATGTCCTTTTGTGCTGAAGTTCAAGTGCAAACCTTCTGGCTGATTCACTTCGTGGCTCTTGTATGCCACACCTGTGCCACCTGTCTCATGGTCTGCCGTCACTACCAATAGCGTGTTGGGGTGCTCATCCACATATGCAGTCAACGCTTTCAATGTCTGGTCAAACTCCTTCATCTCCTCAATCATTCCTTCTGAATCATTGTTGTGACCATAGCCATCAATAATCGCACTCTCCACCATCAGGAAGAATCCATTTGGCGCATCTTTTTCCAGTACAGTCAGCGCTTTGGTACATGCCTTATGTAGATATTCTGTTGGCTCTGAGAATCTTGTGGTGTCTGAATTCCCCTCTGAAGCTGCTAGTTGAGCTGCCAAACAAACCTCTGCTCCATCTGCTGCACTGGCAGTGGTATTGCTCTTTTTGTTTCGGCGATGTACATCACCCATATCCAAAATGCCCACGAACTTCTTTGAGTTTGTAACCAATACAGATTTCCAGTCCAAATACACATCATATCCTTTGTCAATAAGCACAGCAGTCATATCCACCGAGTCGGGGCGATTGATAAACGCACTCAGTCCTGCACCGATGGCTACATCCACGCCACTTTCTGTAAACTGCTCCGCAATCTTATAACTCTCTTTTCTCGAAGTCACACCCGCATAAAACGCGCCTGGAGTAGCTTCCGTCAAGGTCGTATTTACCACAATGCCTGTTTTCTTACCCATCTTCTGCGCTTTCTTCAGCAAACTCTCCAATTGTACGCTATCGGGACCAACACCCAAGAATCCATTGCATGTACGAGTACCTGTAGCCAATGCTGTACCGCCAGCAGGCGAGTCAGTGACATAATTGTTTGCCGAACATGTCTCGCTCAGTCCAATCACGGGTGCTTGTTCAAACCCAGTTTCTTCTTCCATAGAGAGAAGTAGGGAACTCACTGCACCAAAACCCATGCCATCACCAATAAGGTATATTACGTTTTGGGGCTTTTGATTGCCGTTTGAACAACTATACAATATACATGTGGCAATAATGAATAAATTTACAAAAGGTCTTTTCATAATAAATTTATTTATGGAGTAGGAAGTTCTATGTTACTAATAGCGTATGTGCTATCATTGGTGGATGTAAAATGAATGATATAACTAGTGTATACAGATTTGATAGTCAATGTATTGTTTTCTTCTAATGCTGCATCCTTGAAAACTAGGTGTGCTGTGCTACCTTGCAAGTAATCTTCGTCGGGAGATATGTTTTCATTCAATTCATAGACAGGATTAAGCATCACAACGATGCGTGGTAACCGGATGTGTAGTAATGTGTGACGCTTCATGACGTTACCAGTCTTTTCAAGTTCGATTGTAGTGTTTTTCTGCAATGACTCACTAATACTGCTAGCGCTTTCATTCATAGATGAGAAATAGTGTTGACGTTGCTTCATGTTAGCATTTCCTGCTAATTCAGAGATTGTAGCACTACGAGTAGGATTGTAATTGGTGTTTGTTTCAGAATTATATACATTGTCAATCCAACATAAGGAATTATCTGTCAATGCAATAGCACGTACTCGAGTGATATCATTGAATGTCTTGTTTTGGTAGTTTAGTTCTATTTCTCCTACTTCGATATACTCATTAGCATTGATGCGATTTAACGATGGAACACGAACGACGTGGTACTCTGACTTATACATGTCAGTAAAATGAATGCAGAGGAATAGGCGCACATTTTCAAATGTTTTATCGCTGCGATTAAAGATAGATACTTTTAATGTCTTATCATCACTACCCATACCCATTATTTTTGGGCAGCGCTCAAATTTTACATCAATATATGAGTTTTCTGGCAACAACTGCTTAAAACTAGAAGCTAAATGTTCTTCGCAATATTCCATGTCTGCTAGCAAGCAATCGTGTACCGCCTGATTAGAACGGCGGAAGAAATGGTTGTATATTTCCTCGCGCGCCGACATTATATCTCCTTTGCGCTCATTTATTGTAGCTTTGGCGAAGTTAGGCGAGAACAATCCAAACCCCTCCATGGTAGATTGATACAAGCTGAGCAGATAGGCCCCTTCTGCTGTATTATTGAGGTATGTGCGTGCGCGGTAGGACGATAACATATCTGTCAAGTGCTCAGCTTGGCGTGGATATTCTATTGCGGATTGGTCGAAATATACGAATGCCTGTGCTGTATTTCCCTCTTTTGCATGGATGATACCTTTCAGCAATAAGGCAGGAGCTGAGTATGTTGGATATTTCTCAATATAGTTAGTTAGCAATTGATTAGCTTGTTGCAAGCGAGGATCTAGCACCTCATTGCTTACTATATTTGTCTCTACATCATTGGATTGCATCTTGATATAGGTGGAATGCTCAGGATATTCCACAGATTGAATCATCGCCATGCACTGTAGCAATTGCATTTCCCTATTATTCGGATCTCTAGTCAAGGCTTCTTGGCAACTCTCCCAAGCTGATTGGTATTGACCGCTATATAGTTGTAGATAAGTGCGATCTTTGATGATGCATAGTTGATTCCATTCTTGCATATATTTATTATATACAGGCATGTAATCTTCTAGATATTCAATGTATTGTTTGTGTACATGATGCATTCTTTTGCTCAAATCATCTTTCATCTTTTGTGTTTTTTGAAATTGCTCAAAAACCTTTGTTCCTGTTTTGGTGGCAGATGAGATAATATAAGAGTGGGGAATAGCCATTTCTGGAATTGACATGAAACTTAGCAACCCACGTATTTCACCGACTAAAGCTGTGGGATCTAACTGCTTAGTAGCTTTCTGACTGACATCTACACTCAAATCACGAACCAACGTGTTCCATATGTTGATATGTTCGTATTCTTGATCTATCAGGTACATTTCTTGTAGAACGGGCAATAACTGTACACGTAAATCTACTACATCTTGTGCCACTTTGCTATAATCTTGCTGTGCCATGTACTCCAAGAAATCCTCGAAGTTTTCTGACTGTGCTTGTGCTAATTCGATACCATTTAGTATTCGTACAGTTTCTTCAATATCGTAATCATTACCCTGTGCACCTTGAAGAGCCTTGAACGATGGTTCAAAAGCTTCGATAGGAACATACTCGTTATTATTGCTACATGCGTTTAATAACAATATTGTGGCCAATAGCCAAATCCACTGTTTTTTCATATTCAATATTAGTAAGTGTTTTCTGTTATACCCAATCCTGTCTATCCAAACTGCGATAACTGATCGCTTCGGAGATATGTTGCATTTGTATGGTCTCACTATTCCCCAAGTCTGCAATGGTGCGTGCTACTTTTAATATGCGGTCATAGGCGCGCGCGGAAAGTCCCATCTTATCCATGGCATATGATAGCATTCTATCTCCAGCTGCATCCAGCTGACAAAACTCGCGCACCAATTTAGGCGTCATTTGTGCATTGCAATGAACGGGCTTTTTGTTTTCGGAGTTATATGCAGCAAAGCGTTGTTGCTGTATGTAGCGCGCACGCATCACGCGCTCGCGCATGGCGGCACTACTTTCTCCAGGTGCAGCGTCTTTAAGGGTAGAATAAGGTATCGCTTGTATATCGCATTGAATATCAATACGATCTAGTAGCGGTCCTGAAATTCTGCTCATGTAGCGATGAATTTGCGCAGGGGTACAAGTACATGGATGTGCAGGGTTGTTTTCTCCATAGTGCCCACATGGACAAGGGTTCATGGCTGCCACCAACATGAAACTAGCTGGATATTCCACACTCATCTTGGTGCGTGTCACACATATTTTCCTGTCTTCCAATGGCTGACGCATTACCTCTAATGCACTTCTTTTGTACTCAGGGAGTTCGTCAAGAAAGAGCACTCCATTATGTGCCAAACTGATTTCTCCAGGATGCGGATTTGTTCCGCCTCCAACCAAAGCGACATCGGTTACCGTGTGGTGAGGGCTGCGAAATGGTCGTTGCACAATCAAGGCACTCGACATACCATCGCTCTCTTTTCTGCGTGCCATCAAACCTGACACAGAATAAATTTTGGTGGTTTCCAATGCCTCTTCCAGATTCAATGGTGGTAGGATAGACGGTAATCGTTTAGCCATCATGCTTTTGCCCGCTCCAGGAGGACCTACCATCAGCATGTTGTGTCCGCCAGCGGCAGCAACTTCCATCGCGCGGCGTACATTCTCTTGCCCGCGTACATCAGAGAAATCTAAATCCGATGTAAAAGCATGTGTGGCAAATTCAGCAGCAGTGTCCACTTGAGTTGGTTCAAAAGTCTGTGTCTCATTCAGGAAACGCACGACTTCCAGTAGGTTTTTCAGTCCATATATCTCCAAATCCTTGACAACAGCAGCTTCGCGGGCATTTTGCTCAGGCAAAATCATACCTTTGAATCCCGCTTTTCGTGCTGCCAAAGCCATTGGCAATACTCCTTGAATAGGTTGCAATGTGCCATCCAATGACAACTCGCCCATGATCAGATATTGACCTAAAAGAGCTGTCTTTACCTCTTCCTCAGCAGTTAACATACCTATCGCCAGCGGTAAGTCATATGCAGCCCCCTCTTTCTTAATATCTGCAGGAGCCATGTTGATAGTCAGTGTATGGCGGGGTTTATTATAACCATTCACAGTCAGTGCAGCCACAATGCGTTCGTGACTTTCTTTGACTGCATTATCAGGCAAACCTACGAGCGTAAATTCAAATCCAGGTACTGCGTGTACTTCTATTGTAACGATCACAGCATCAATACCTTGTGGAGCAGCGCCATAACATTTAATCAACATGATATATATGCGTTTTTAGTTGTTCTCTTTGTTTGCTTTTTCTTTCTTATCCTTTTTCTTATCCTTCTTCGGTATAGTTTCGGTATCCCTCTGGGATTGCTTATCACCTGTGGTCAACTTATCTGATTTATTTTCCCAGTTGAAATCATGTTTAAAAACGAAACCAATACCTTGCACCGTATTCGCTTGACGAAGCGAATATTTGTCCACAGTGTGTGTAAATGCTTTTGCGC
Source organism: Paludibacteraceae bacterium (assembly GCA_045578815.1). Taxonomy (GTDB): domain Bacteria; phylum Bacteroidota; class Bacteroidia; order Bacteroidales; family Paludibacteraceae; genus Colicola. The sequence continues at coordinate 9,127 of JAZNKZ010000060.1, read as the reverse complement.
GGAATTTACCATTAGGTGTGAGCAAATACTCTATATCCAAATCGCCAAAGAATGGGCGATTGCTCAAGTCATTGTATCTATAACCGAAGTTGCCGTTGATAATCAACTGATTAATAGGATGTAGTTGGAAATTAGCCTCATATTCTTGACTGGCTGTTTCTCCTTCTCCATCTGTACGGAAATTGAAGCCCATAGTGAAGACATCAGTCAATTTGCTAAGCCACGAATTGATTTGTCCTGTGATTGTGGACGATAATAGTGAATACGTTTCGTTCAAACCGACGTTCTGTGTGTTTTGTAAATAATCAGGTGTGTAGAATCGGTTGAATACAAGTAGATAAATCACTTGTCGCATCAACATCTCATCGGTGTTAATCATTGAATTAACCTGACTTTGCACCGATTCATCCGATTGTGGTAGTTCTACAGCGAAGTTCAATATGGGATTAAATAATTCATCCGTCATATGTAGCACGCAATTGACAGGTACTGATGTTCTATCCGTTGCGATCTGACTACTCTCACTGCCAAACAAGTCGCGCAACGAAGCTGTTGTATGGTAGTAACCTACAATGTCCACCATAGGTGCCATAGGGTCGCTATCCCACGTTATCTTGCTACCTTCTCGAATCGTAAAGTTGCGACGAACGATATTGCCAAGAGAGAAATCAAATTTCCCCGATTGCAAAGTGTATGTTCCTTGCATTTGTATGTTTTCGGAAGGGTATTCATACACCAGTTTCAGGTTGCCCTCTCCACGACCTCTAATACCATCTTCTCCCCCTAATTTAATAGTGATATCAGCATCAGGTGTTACCTCGCCTTGTATGGATAGACGCAAACGACTTTTAGGCGTGGCATCAGTGACCTCTACCTTTTTAGGTTGAAGCAAGTCTAGGAGATAATGGGATGTTGTATCAGGTTGCACGAAATTGATGAAACTAGAAGATGTAGCTTGACTTGCACTATAAACATTCAAGAAGAATTTCGTGTTAGCATCTGTTCTTGCATTGACATCAATCTGGCAATCCATTTCATCACCGTAGATGCGCACATCTCCACTTCCGAATACTTGACCATAAAAGAACGACTGTTGATCAGCAGGTAGATCCATCACTAGCATTTGGTTAGCTTGGGCACGTAGATCATAGCGCATGTTCATGAAGTGTTCATGGTGCAGAATACCATCAAACGTACCCTGATTGCCAAACTGATCAAACATGGTAATGTCAGGGAAGCGAATAGCCGTAGAGTCCATGAAGATGGAATCAGATAGATATAACGTTACGCCAATCTGTGGAACCGTTAATTGTGCATCCTTGGCCAATGCCCTACCAGTCACCCATACCTTTCTATCCATTCCTCCTACTGATACCGTTCCATATCCTCTTCCTTGTGGACTTGCTAAGATACCATTGGTCCATTTGTCAATAAAACGCAAATCTACACTATCGCAGGCAATATCTAGCCCCCATTTTTTGATGGCAGGCACCACTTCTCCGCGGACTTTTGCCACTACATGTTTACTAGAATCTACAATTTGTCCTTGTATCAAGATCGCTTTATTCTCCCTATCTAGTATAGCTTCTGCGGTTACATCACCTAGATATACACCATTCAAACCACCGTTGCGAATCTGTGCTTGCGCCTCCAACATAGGCTCAGAGAATACGCTATATACATGTGCCTGACCTGTTGCAGGTCCCATAATGGAAATCGCTTTGTTGACTTCTGTGTAACTGAGCAAGTAATCCAAATTAATGTTACGTAGCACCACATTCAGCGAGTCGGAGGCTAATTCTGAAGCTCGTCCATTAATGGCAATTTCCTGATAATCAGTGTTTAGTGATAGATCATGAATATCAATAATCTTTTCACTAGGCAAGTACATGATATCTGCTTGACCAATACTCCATGCTGAATCATTTAGGATAATGTCGCTTGGTAAGAGTTGAATATCAAACTTAGGTTTGTCATTATGCCTAGAAATCTGTGAGATTGCATGAATTGTGCCCTCGTTGCGAACACTGTCAGTATTCCCTAGTTCTACCAATAGGTCTAGTACATCGTTTTGGGCATTGAGAAATAGATTTGCTTTTATATCTCCTAATTTTGCAGCTGTAGGATTCTCTTTTGGCAAGTGATTAAGCACAAAAACTGATAAGCCCAACTGATTATCTTGATTATCTATAGAAATGGTGATATCCTCCATCTTTGCGCCAGCGGTGTTAATGTGTGGGATAAATGCTTGTATGCCAATTTGTTGTTCTTCTTCTCGGATATATCCTTTGATGGTAGGAAATGATGGAAACTCTACGCCGAAATTTAATACCTGAGTAATAGAATCTAAACTGCGGAAATATGCATAAAAGTCCAAATTATTGTTACTGGCTTGTTGTACAGCAGGTTGTTTTACCATGCTAGGAACGTAGGTATGCAGTAGTCGTTGAATAGTCAATGGTAAGGTGCTGTATTGGAATGAACCATTTAGATTGGCTGTTAAATAATCGGATTGTACACGCAATTGATGAATCGGCAGTCCATTCTTCCAATCGCTGTCAATCTGCAATTTGAATTGTTCCATGGTCGTCTGCTGAATACCATTGCGTATGTGCAAAGTATCGACAATCACATATCCCGTCATACGATCAAGCATCTCTTTGCCTTGCCCAGAAGTGTATAAGCTGATGTATGTGGTTGCACCTAAAGTCAGTTCTGGATACTGCTCAATCAAGTTCAAAGTTGCGGGGGTGAAGTCCGACAATTTCATAGTCACATCCAATCGCGTATCCTCCATTGACCAATCGGCCAAACCTTCAATATTTAGACGTATGTTTTCGTCATCAATATGCAATCTTCCGTTCACCTCTTCTGGTCGCATTTCTCCGTCTAATTGGATGTGCTGGTAACGATATCCTCTGTATTCAAAACTTTGTACATCAGCTTGTGCCGTACAATAAACGAGTTGATTAGGAGTAAACTGACCATCTATATTTGCTTGCAGAGAGATGATACCGATATCGGACTGATCTAGTAATTGTCCTAGTTGGAATTCTTTGGTGGATATATGTCCATGAAAATTGAAATTTTGCAGTGTGGTATCGCTTTTGAATTTCCCATTCACATTGATAGTCCCTAGCGATGTTTTGAAAGCACCATGTAAATTAAGCTGCTCTAGTCGTCCGTTGATATCGCCCCTATAATGTATATCACCTAACTGATTGACAATTTTAGGCATTTCGATAGGCTTCATCTGCAATTGTGAGAGTAAGTCTTGCAGCAAAATGTCATTGCAATACAAGTCATCACAATTGGCATCTACGTATAAAAATCCTAGATCAGTAGGATTATACACTGCCACATCGCCTGTAAAGAGTGGTTGATTGCGAAAAACCAATTGCATGTTTTGAGCAAAAATAGAATCCAAGCCACCATGTATATCCGCTTCAAAACTAGCATCCAATCTGTCTAATTGTGCTCGGAAATGCATGGAGTGTAAGAGAATGTCCAGAGAGTCACGGCTCAGTACGGGTAGCGCAAGATCGATATCCAATTGGTCCACCAGAAGATCGTTATAGCGCACACGCGTCTGTTCCATCTTCAGCGTGTCTATATTCACGATATATCGAAAACTAGGATTTCTCTTGAATAAATCTAGCAAGAATTGGATGTTCAGTGTCGAATCTGATGTTGACTGCAGGTTTACATATGGCTTTTGCAGCATTAAGCACTGAATATCTATCTTGTCGTAACGCAGTTGCAATGGTTGAAATTCCAATCGCATTTGTTCCACGAATGCTAATGTATCTCGTTGCTGATCACTGAGATAGATACTATCTATTGCCAAGTGAGATAGTGGCCGATAGTGGAATTGTGCAATATCTACATCCACTTGCCACATAGCCTCTAGTTTGTCTGTGACTTTACCAATGATGCATGTCTGTACGCTCTTAAGGTGTAATATGCCTACACCTGTTGCACCTAATAACAATAGGGATATCAAGACAATAGAGATAATAGCCAATGCTTTCTTTAGCTTTGACTTCTTTGGAGCGTTAGAAGCAGACTCTGTAGCCTTGGCTTGGTCTTCCATATATGGCTCTATTGGTTCTTGCACGAAATTACCCTAAAATAAAAATCGCGCAAAGATACGAATTTTCTTGCATTTATGCAAGACTTTTTGTTTTTTTGCTAGAAAAATAGCGACAAATCGTCTGAATTCCACATTTTTCGCACTTAGGTTTGCGTGCTTGGCAGGTATATCGCCCATGCAATAGGAGCCAATGATGAGCTTTGGGAATGATGTTTTCTGGAATATATTTGATTAATTGTTTCTCGCTATCTAACGGATTTTTAGCTTTTGTTGTCAGCCCCATACGTTCCGCAACACGAAAAATATGTGTGTCCACAGCCATTGTTGGCTGGTTCCACCATACTGCGAGTACTACGTTGGCTGTTTTACGTCCGACTCCCGCTAATGTTTGTAACTCTTCACGGGTGTCAGGGATTTGTCCTCCATACACCTCTACTACGCGCTTTGCCATTTGAACAAGGTGTTCTGCTTTGCTATTGGGATAACTTACCGAACGAATATATTTGAGTACGTTTTCTGCGTTGGAATCGGCCAAATCTGCAATGGTAGGGTATGCATCAAATAGGGCAGGAGTAACCATGTTGACACGTTTGTCTGTGCATTGAGCCGATAGCATCACGGCAACCAAGAGTTGATATTCATTTTCAAAATTCAACTCGCTCTCTGCAATAGGCATATTCACCTCAAACCATGCCAATGCCCTTTCGTATCGTTCTTTGGTCCTCATTGTTTTGGGAGTAGGGAATCTGGAAACGCGACACATTATTGCTCTTTGTAGGTTTTGCTCAAATATTGCAACACCTTTGTAGCTTGTTTTTGTACTTGCTCAGTTTCCGATGAAATCGGGCGTTTTTGTAGTTTCAATAGCATAATTTGATACAGCAATATCAGGCAAGCTTCCACATCGCTCATTGTAGGACGATCGGTTTTGGATTTCAATATATTCAGCGATGGCGTGAGCTGAATCATTGCTGCACGATAGGTGGCTTCTTGATCCAACAAATCATTGTGCAAATCCTCTAATTCAGCAAGAGCATTTTGCGCTAGTTGCAGATGACCACCGTCCATAATATTCTCTTGATGCATCATGTTGCTCATGTCAAGTAACTCTTGATTGGCTTCTGCTTGCTGCGGAAAAGCACGTAGATAATCCTCTATTTGCCAGAGATACAAGATATACTCTGCAATATTATTCTTCTTCAAAATCATAGTCTTCGTCTAATAAATAGTTATAGTCATCTGAGAAAAACTGTTCAATATCTCGTCTATCTTTTTTAGTGGGACGTCCTGTGCCACGATCTCGTCCGCTTTGGGCAGCATAACGTGCTAATTCTAGTATCTCTAGTTGTTCAGGCGGAGTGATATCTTGCAAATACTCTGGCACCATTTTGGCCCCCAACCGATTTCCATGCAGTTGTAAGATGCGATATGTGTAGGTAATTGGTCCTTTGCGAACTGTAAATATATCTCCAACGTGAAACACGCGACTAGGTTTGACCTCTACACCGTTCATCTTCACACGTCCGCATTTGCATGCATCAGTAGCAATCGAACGGGTTTTGTAGATACGCATTGCCCAAAGGTATTTATCTACTCGTACCTCCATAGTTGGCTGTTGTTAATTGATTGGTTATCAGTCTATAAATGTATTGCTGAATATATGCACGCAAGTATTGTTCTTCTCTGCTTATTTCGTGATCTGTGGCTATGTTGTGTACTAGGGTTGGATCAGTTTGGTAGTTATATACTGCACGCACTTTTTGCCCGTCAAATTGAATCAAAAGACTATCTGATAGCAGTTGATATACTGGATAGTTATAGCATACAGCCCATGGGTGTTTTTTCTCTATGGTCAATATATTTTCGCCAAATGCAAAGAAGGGTTTGGTATAGCCCAAGTATGCTAGGATCGATGGCATGATGTCGGTCTGGCTAACAGCAGCATTCTCTCGTATTTCGCCGCGATTCCATCGAGGATCATAGAAGGCAATAGGAATTTCATATAGACCTTTTGCAGTGGCATATGCTGGCAAAGATACTTGGTTGGTATGATCTGCTGTCAATACAAATAGTGTGTTATCGTACCAATCTTGTTGCTCTGCATACTTGAAGAATTTGCGTAGTGCGTGGTCGGTATATCCAACGCATTGGTGAATAGGCAAATTACCCATCGGGAATACACCTTCATAGCGCTTTGGAACACGGAAAGGATGGTGACTTGATGCAGTAAAGACAGCAGTCATAAATGGCTGTTGCATACCATTCATGCTACGGGCGTAATATTGCAAAAACTCCTCATCCCAAATTGCCCAAGTTCCGTCAAAAGCTTCGATCCCATCGTACTCGTCCATACCATAATACGCTTCAAAGCCAGCACTGCGGGCATATGCTTGAAAACCCATACTGCCGTTGGGTGCACCATGGAAGAAAGCTGTAGTGTATCCTTCTTCGCGCAAACATGCCGCTACAGATGACACGGCATTAGTGGAGTAGGGGGTGACGATATATGGTTCAATTAACATGGGAATAGATGATAGCACGGAGGGCATTGCGTCTATTGATTTTCGTCCTGATGCAAACGAGTGTGTATAGGTCACACTATGCGTCAATAGTGAGTCTAGAAATGGAGTATATCCTGTGTATCCATCTATATGCCGATTATAGAAACCAATATATTCTTTAGAAAACGATTCTAGAATCAAGATCACTACATTTGTCTGCCCTAATCTGCCGTTTTCTTCGATTTCATCGGTATGAATAGGAGAGAATATATCTTCAGCCTGTTCATCGGTAAAATAATGTGGATGAACATAGGTGGTGTTCTCCAATGATTTCATCAAGGAAAATGGAGTGTTGAGTAGTATGGCTGTTTCTTGAGGTGTATTTGTGTATTGAAGAGCATTGGAAATGGTGATAGGGCGGGTGTATTTACCGAATCCACCGCGAATGCCGATCACCACAAAATACACACTTACAATCATCAATACCGATTCTAACAGATAATATGCCCATTTTCGATGAGGCACATCAATATGCCACTTTTTACGTGTGCATATAATAAATAGGGCGATAATCGCTATTCCAAAGAGTGTCACATACCAGTATTGTAGCATGGATTGTGCAATAATACTAGCCACATTGTCATCGTTTTGAAACTCACTAAAGATGGTACATGTTGTGCGTCGATTAGTAAAGCGCACATATACAATATCCATACAATTGACGATGAAACCGACAATATTGGGTATCCAAAAAGCCCATTTTGCGGTGGCAACGTATTTTCGATGGTTGCGTATGTTAGCAGGCAGAGGTAGCAGCACTAGTAACAGATATAGCGAGTTTAGATACAGTGCAGTGGTCATATCAAATCTGATTCCGCCAACTAACATCTCACATAAATGTGAGAAAGCAACATTGGGATATAAATCGACATTGACCCAATAGAAAAATATTCGTGATAGTGTATATATAGCCATCACTAGTAGCAAGTTGCACACTGCTACTACCCACGGATATTTCCAAATTTGTTTCATCACTATTCTTAGTCGGGAATCGGGAGTCGCGAGTCTGGAGTCACTAAACCTTACTTCCCGTTATATTGATTCATCGTTCTATCCATGCCTTGCAAACAAAATGATGGTATGATCTCGTTTACTAACTTTAGTCGATCGGGTAGGGATTTTTCTTCGTCATCGCTCCATTCTCCAAGTACAAAATTGCATTGTGCACCCTTGTTGAAATCATTGCCAATACCGAATCGAAGGCGTGAATAGTTTTGTGTTCCAAGCACTTGCTGAATATGCCCAAGTCCGTTGTGCCCACCATCGCTACCTTGTTTGCGCATGCGAATACTACCAAAAGGCAAGTTCAAATCATCTACCAGCACCAACATGTTCTCCACAGGGATTTTCTCTTGTTGTAGCCAATAGCGCACAGCATTACCGCTAAGGTTCATATATGTTGATGGCTTGAGTAAGATAATTTCAGCACTTTTGGCACGGCAACGCGCTACAAAACCATAGCGTTTATCTTCCCACATTGCATTCTTGCTCTCAGCAAATGCGTCCACCATCATAAAACCGATATTATGGCGTGTATTGGCATATTCATCGCCAATATTTCCTAATCCTACAATCAAATATTTCATATCTGGTGTCTCTAAACACTAAACACTAAACTCTAAAATCTAAAATCTAAACTAATAAGAGTGGAAAAGTTCTCTTTTCCACTCTTATGATTCTACCGCTCTTATGAGTGGTGTGTATTATTTCTTTTTGCCCTTAGCATCTGCAGCAGCCGCTTGTTGGCTTGCGCGAGTTGCTTTTACGCGAGCAACGCAAGAATCCGCAGGGTTCATCAGTTTCAGACCTTCGAGTTGAACTTCGCCTACATACAATTTCTTACCCAAACCAAGGTTAGTAACGTCGATTTCAACGCGGTTAGGAATTTGTGTGTAGATACCATTCACTTTCAGCTTCTTCATCTCAAGAGCCAATTTACCACCAGCTTTCACACCTTCTGCGTGACCTTGCAATTGCACAGGGATAGCTACGGTTACAGGCTTATCCTCAGTTACCTCAAGGAAGTCAATATGAAGCAATTGCTCGCTTACTGGGTGGAATTGCAACTCTTTTACTACCGCCATCTTCTTTGTCTCGCCAATGGTCAAAGCCACTGCCATAGTGTCAGGTGTGTAGATGAGTTTGCGTACATCGTCAACAGTTACAGTGAAAGTTACGTTCTCGCCTTTGCCATAGAGGTTGCAAGGTACGAGGTTCTCTTTGCGGAAAGACTTAGCTGCTTTCTTGCCGTACTCGCTACGTGGAGTACCTACCAATTCAAATGTTTTCATTTTTATAAAAGTGTTACTCAATATGGGGCAGAATAGTTTTCTGTGTGGCTGCCCGTATCCCATCACACGTTGAGATTTCTCTCAAAAAAAGCCCGTTTGGACGGGCTCTATTCTTTTTATTAGGGTCCCCGAAAATTTTTATTTTTTGGGGAGAGCGGAGGCATTGAGTGCTTTCAACTCGC
>JAZNKZ010000059.1:0-2043 GCA_045578815.1 Paludibacteraceae bacterium | reverse complement strand
ATATAAATCATTGTAACTATGATAATTATCAAGGCAAGCAGAGTTATCCACTTAATAGATTGAGATAGAGGAAGGAAATGGGTGGTTTTCATAAGGCAGATAATTTAGAGTTTGTATTGTCGTTGTATAGATATGTAATAACATCGTTTTGCAGGTGTTGGTACAAATAGGCAGAAGACACACCTAATTTATGAGCAATGCGCTGTTTGTAGTTGCGGATGCTCTTTTCGGAGTAGCAGATATGTTGTGCTATCTCATCTAAGGTTAGGTGAGGATAAACGAGGAGATAGGTGCAAAATTGCACCTCGCGTTCTGCTAATTGTGTACGACTCTCGAATGATGCTATCCAATTATTGAGCTGAGCGTCAATGTCTTGGAGCATGGAGTTGTAGTTTGTCCAAGTTTTCTCTGGAGCGGGGTGTTGTGTACGGATAGTCGCTAGGCGTTTGTCTATTTCGTATAGGTGTTGTTGTCTGAAGAGTGCAGCTTCTTGCTCAGCCATGCGCTGAGATAGTTCGTCAATCTTTTGATGGGCAGCCTGCAAACGAATGAAATTTTGTTTGCGATATGAAAAAGCAGCGATACAGATAATTGCCACACCCAATAGCATAATGAGCATGTCTATTATTTCCCCTATTGATATGTTAAGCACTTGCATTTCCATTTCGTTTGCAAAGGTAGTGCTTTTTTTGCAAATAAGCAAGTCTTATGTGCATTTGCACACGCGATTGAGGTGAGTGCGCTTGAAAATCAGCGGATTAGGTGGCGGAATGTACACAGAGGGATGAGGAAAATATGCTTCTTATGGGTACATAATGACAAAAGAGAGTGTATCAGATGACACACCCTCTCGTGATGAAAAACAAGTCCTACTTTATCAAATTGACATCTTGATAAGAGGTTTATTATTGCAACTTAAACGAAATTGGCAAGGCGAATTTTACGCGAACTGAATCACCATTTTGCATACCCGCAGTCCATTTGGGCATATTCAAAATGACACGCAATGCTTCTGTATCCAAAAGTGCATAGCCACTACTCTGTATTATCTTCGCTTCGTTAATCGAACCATCCTTCTCTACGATAAATTGGCAAACAGCAACTCCTTCCCATTGGTTGTTTTTTGCTTTTGATGGATACTGGATATTTTCACCCAAATACTTCATTAACTCACCCATTCCGCCTGGGAACTCTGGCATCTGTTCTGCTACAGGCAATGCCTCCTCAAGTGGTTCTGTGGCAATATCATCTGCCTCTTCTACTACAGTTTCTTCAACTACGGCAATCTCCTCCGTTTGAGTAATCTGTTGATTCTCTGCTTTTTTTGTACATGCCACGCATGCGATGGCTGCCATAAGGATTAATGCTAACTTTTTCATAATTCTTTATTTTTTGGGTTAATAACTATTTCAAATTGAGGCAGTTCGATAGCTGACGCAAAGTCTGTATAACAGAACTCTGGCAACTCTACTACTTGTTTGATTGTCTTGGTTTTGTTTTCATTGGTTTGTACTGTCATCGGGTCATTGAAGTTGGTGTTGAGTTGTATGCCCAAGCCGATAATAATACCCGCAACAGCGGCAGCAGGCGTTGTAATCCACAGAAGCGAGCGCTCGCGTCTTCTCGGATTGATAATGGGGCGTGTTTGTTTGAGAGTTTCGGCATATCTGTGCTTACCGAAAGCTGATAATTGTGATTCAAAATTACGCATAGTCTTCTAATTTTTTTCGTAGTTTGAGGATTAGTGTATGAAAGCGCGATTTTACAGTCCCGTCGGGAATACTGAATATCGCTGCAATCTCTTTGATGGATAGTTCATCCGTGAAACGGAAATCAAATAGCAATTGTTCTGGAGCGGAGAGCTGGTTGAGTTCTTTGGTCAGCGCCTCAAATAATCGCTCGTTGTCTATTTGCAATGCAGTGTCGTCTTCTTGGGCTTCTTCTGCTGTAGCAACTACTTCTGCTGTATAAAGTGCTTGATAATCAATATCTCGATAGGTATTGCGCAACAGGTTGAATGCAATTGTGAATAGCCATGGGCGA
>JAZNKZ010000058.1:0-7966 GCA_045578815.1 Paludibacteraceae bacterium | reverse complement strand
GACAAGGTAGAAGTCCTTTCCGTTTGTACACACACTTGGGTCGGCATGAAAGCCGGGAAGCACAGGGTTGCGATAGCCCTGAGCCAGAATGTTCAAAGACGCTATAACAGCGATAGAGATTGTGAATAATAGTTTCTTCATAATTGTTTATTCTTTACCGTGATAGGATGGATGTTCATTATCAGGATTAATAACTAACTTCTCAACAACAATTTCGGGGTCAATCATCACCACTTTCACGGTATGTGTGCCTGTAGTAGGAATGTCAATGTCGATACTCAACCAGCGGAGGTTGTCGAATACTTCACTACGCATGCGTTGTCTGAACCCAGAGAGGTAGATGTCGCTAGCAGGCTTGGGAAGGGGCTTTAGTACCTTTGAGCGTGCTAAATTATCCTTAGTGTATTCATTGAATGTATCCACGTAGCCTTGTCGTGCATCAATGGTCTGCATTTCACCATTATCGATTCGGATTCCGATACGGAGCCCACGGGCAGGGTTAACGTCATTGGTAGGTAGAATGCCAAGAGCAAGTTTTTGTTTGCCCTTCTGTGAGAAGTTTATTTCATATTCCAATGTAGCACCATCTCCCTCGGGTCGGCTCATTGCTGTTACGGGTTCGATACCCATATTGCCTTTGCCACGCCCAAGTCCAGGCAGAAACACCCAACGAGCATCCTCTGCATCGGTTCTTTTGGTGTAGTCATGAGCCATAATGGCTATTTCATTGGCGGTAGTGATGTCTGTTTTTGCCGAAGATTTGTTTACCCTTGGTAGTGTGTTTTCGTTTGGCATCGACCACATTTTGTAGCCAATATGTTTGTCGAGCATCATGCCATCCCATTTACCTCCTGCTATTACCTTATTATATTTATAGGTCATTTGCTTGTCACGCTCAAATAATGATTGCATGGTCAAGGAGTCGCCCATGGTAGCGGCGAGATAAATTTTTGCTACTCCAGCACTTGCTACAGCAGGATATTCTACAAGTTGATAGAATGCATCTTGCATTTCCATAGGCATCTTCTTGCTGAGCGAAAGAGTGCGTTTCTCCAATTCATCCCAACGTTCGTACATTCGTTGTGCTTCGCCTGTTTCTACACTATAGATGCCTACACGTTGTACCTCTGGTTTTCGCTCAAGATTCATTTTCGAGTATTCTGTTACGATGTCTGCAATCTCTTTGGCGTATTCACCACCAAAAATACTTCTTGCCCAGTCTACCATGTATTGGTCTATTTTGTCTGCAGGATATTTGTCAGGGTTCCATGCATAATTCAAAATAAAATCTATAGGCATTTCTTTGGGTTTAAGGTCGCCCACATTGATAATCCAAATTCGGTTGATACCAGTCTGGTAGGCCAGGTTTAATTGCTCGCGTATTTTTGCTGCAGTAGTAGTATTTACCCATCGGTCGTTCCAGGGGCCTCCATTCATGTCAATATGGTAATACATGCCCATACCTCCCTTGCGTGATTGTTCCTTTTCGGGACCAGTGCGTCGGATGTATCCCCAATTGTTATCGCAGAATAGTAAAGTTACGTCATCGGGTACGGTAAATCCTGCATCGTAATATCGTTGTACTTCGGTAAAGATTGCCCAAAGTTGTGGTATTTGGCTGGCAGGTTTTTTATATACACGTTCTATAATCTTTCGCTGACCATCCACCACGTCCTTTAGAACTTTCATATTATCTTCATCGTTGCCATTACCCATTGCTACATCACCATCGCCACGCATGCCGATGGTTATCAAGTTATCGTAATGCTTGTTTCGTTCCAATCCTTCTTCAAAAAAACTGTCAAGATTGTGCTTGTTGGTCGAGTAATCCCATGCTCCAATGCTATCTTTACGATAGACATACTCCTTGTGGGCACGCATCATAGGCTCATGATGACTGGTTCCCATTACGATACCCATCTCATCTGCTATCTGAGGAGAAAGTGGGTCATCTTCGTTGAAACGACTATCCCACATGGCTGGCCAAAAATAGTTTGCCTTCAAGCGGAGCATAAGTTCGAAAATATGAGCATATGCTTTGGAATTGATTCCTCCAAACTGGTTCTGACACCATGTGCCGAATGAAGGCCATTCATCATTGATGAATATACCACGGTATTTGACTTTAGGTTCACCATCAGTGTAGATGCCACTACGGGCAAAGAGTTGTTCATGTTTTTGTATCGGAGCATCGGCCATCCAGTACCAAGGTGAAACTCCAATTTGTTTTGATAACTCATAAATGCCATAGATAGTGCCGCGTTTGTCAGAACCTAAAATAACAAGTTTACCTTTATCTGTAAAGATTAAATATTGCTCCCATTTGCCTGACAATTCTTTTGATAACTGTTTGTACTTTTTGGCCAATTTGCTCTTTCCTACAGTTCCCACTATTATGGGCGCATTAGAGCTACCAGTGACGGCTTTAAAGTCTTTACGCAGATTCTCAACGGCAATGCGAACACCTTTCCAATCATTGGGGTCATATGTTATGGTATCGGATGTTCTTGTTAACTCTACGTCTGATGTAGAGTTTCGCTTAAAAGTTATAAAATCAGTGGCGTATATTACATTTGTGCATACGGCCATCAAAAGCATACAGATATTTTTCTTAATCATATATACATGTAGTTTAATTATTTACTACTTAATCCTTCCTGCGTTAGTGGAATGAAGCGGATGGTGCCATCGGCATTAAAGTATAGGTATTCGGCACATACACTACGGCGACAGTCACCACCAGGCTCTCCATTTTGGCTATAGGAACCATCATGGTAGATATAATACCATTGTCCTTTGAACTCGATGACGGAGGGGTGAATGGTGAAACCACGATTGGCCGACGTGCTGATAAATCCACCATAAGTCCATGGGCCTTGTATATTTTCTGCATACGAATAAGCCATTTGTTCTGGTTGCACACCAGGGGCATCACTTGCATACACATTATAATATAATTTGCCTCGTTTGAAGAGCCAAGGACCTTCAGAATAGTTGCGCATGGGTACCTTTCTTATTTCCCCGTCTAGTTCAATCATGTTCTTCTTTAACTTCACCATATAGCAATCGCCATTGCCCCATGCCATCCAAGGGGTGCCGTCATCGTCAATAATTACGGTTGGGTCGATATCAGCATTTGTACGATGAGAATCGGGTGTCATATCATCGGTTATAAGAGGTGTGCCATCTTTGCGGGCAGGCTTGAAAGGCCCTGTTGGTGAGTCGCTTACGGCCACATCGATTGTGTGCTGCTGATTGTCCTTGCGTTTCAGTGTTACGTAATAGTAAAACTTGTTATCTGCACCTTTCACCACTTGTGCTGCCCATGAACCATTAGGTTGAGCATATGAAAAGTCTGTGGCTGAAAGAACGGGACCATGAGCTGTCCAGTTTACCATATCTGTAGATGAATAACATAGCCAATGGGGCATATTGAACCAACCACCTACACCAGCCTTGTCCTCACCTACATAGGCATACACGGTATTGTCTACTACGGTAAATGCAGGATCGGCTGTAAAGATACCATCGAACAGCGGATTTTGTCCAACTATCTTTGGTAAAGATTCGCCTTTGATGGATAGGGCACGTATGTCACCATCGCGTACTTGCAAGGCATTGGGGAATCCACCAGGGAAACCATGTCCGATAATCCATGTTGAACAGTTATGACGCAAAGCTTTGCCTGGATAAATAAGTTGTTCAGATTGTCCATTAACTTCCAAGCATATCATTGATACATCTTTGTGAATATCATATTCTGCATGTGCTTCTATTGTGTACCAATGATTCTTTTCCACCTTAGGTCCGGCACAAAGTCGATGAGGCTTTTCGTTCTTGTCGATAACCTCAACAAAGAACTGTCCATACATATTATCGTATCCAATAGAGATATCGCCATTAAGTGAATTGCGCCCAATCAGATGACTTGCCTTACCCTCCTTGCATAAAAATACTTGCTCTGTGCCAAGCGTACCGCAACGTAGGTCTGCTTTTATTGTCCAACTTTTTTGCCAATCAGCATAAGGTAGTGGATGATTGTAGTTTAATTTATACTCGCTCACATTCAAGTGTAGCGTGGAATTTTCGTCAACACCCTGAATGTTCCAGTCCTTTAGAGTGTATTGTGCAGATGCTGTGATTGTGATGAGCAAGCTGCAAATGGCAAATAATGTACGTTTCATAGTTTGAAAAAGAATAAGTTGTTTCATGATAGTTTTTTATTGAATGATGATTGCATCGATAGCAATCGTTCCGCTTTTGTTCTTCAGTTGTATCTCGTGTTCTCCTTTTTTCAGTTTCTTGGATGTGAAAACGATTGTTTGGTGTTTCACTTCTTGGCTTTTTACAAATGATACGTCGCCTACATGTTTGTCGTCGATGAATACCTCCATCACGCCTTCTCCCATTCCTTGTGGAGCTACAATACTTATTTTTCTTGCTTCAATTGTTGCAGTCCATGTGTCGCCTACCAAAGTGCTGAACGATAGGTCGTTGTTAAAGTCTCCTTCGTTGGTATTGCATCGCCTATCCCATCCGAAGGTGTGAACACCGGGATCATCATCGTTAAACCATGCTTTATCGTGGCTTATTCTTATCACTTTATAGCCTTGTGCCAGATTTTTGTCTTTGATACCTTGTGTGAATAGGGGCTCTTCCATTTGAATAGTTACTCCTTCTGCAGTCTGTGTAAATGGAAGTCGGTGGCCATTCTCTACTAATTCTACTTTTTCGATTTTACCAATCGATGCAGATTGGTTGGAAAGTGCCGATAGAACGATAGATCCGGCTGAAGGATGTAGGATAGTGGCATAAATATATCCTCCTTGGCGTGTGTAGATGACATGCTCATCTCCCCATTGTGTAAAGGGACGTGCACTATAGATAGCCTCTTGGTTGATGTCAATCCAACGACCTATATCTAAGCATATCTGTCGCGCTTCATCGTCGATATTACCTCTTCCGCGTTGTGTGATGTTCAGTAGCAGGCAACCATTGCGCGCCACATTTTGCATCAGGCGTGTGATTATTTCTTCTGCACTACGATATTTCCCTCCTTGCAAATAATGCCATTCTTGAAGACTTACTTCTGTTTGGAAAGGAAAGGCCATGATGTTATCCTCCGTGTATAGTTCGGTGCTTTTGACCAACGAGCGGTCAACTATACTGATTAATTCAGGGTTGTGTTGAAAACTATTGTAGCGTCCGCCAACTCCTTTGAATGTGGCTACTACCTCTCTGCGCCCTTCGGTTCGTTTTTCTGCAATATTGTAGAAATTGGCTATAATCAGAGGGGTTAGTTCTCCAAGTCCCATGTCTATGCCCAAGTCTATTTGTGAGTTACCAGCATGTTCGTCAAAGTAAATCATGTCGGGTTGATATTTGCGGATGGCATCATCCACACGCCACATAAATTGATTGGCAAATGGGGTCTCTAAAGATTTACGTCCGTCATGATGTATAGGGCCATAAAGGTCTTGTGGATCCATTCCTTCCCACCATTTGCCCGTTCCATCGGCCTTTGTTAGCATGGCATCATAGGGTATGCCGGCTTTGTCGCCATGTTTATCGCTTGTGTATCGAACAGGCATAAATTGTCCCCAAGTACGTGCTGGCGTGCTATGAAAACCAATACCAAAAGGCATTCCATGTTTTCTGGCTACTTTTTCCCAAATGCCAATGATGTCTTGGTGGGGACCGATATTCACAGCATTCCAAGGTTGGTATTTACTATCCCAACAGTCGAAGTTGTCGTGATGATTTCCTAAAGCTAAAAAGTAGCGTGCGCCCATTTTTATGTAGAGTAACATCAAATCTTCAGGATCCCATAGGTCTGTTTTCCAATCGCGGCACAACTCTTTGTATCCATACTCTGAAGGATGTCCAAAATGTTCACGATGATACTTTGATTGCGGATGACCTTCTATATACATACCGCGTGAGTACCAGTCACCATTCTCTGCTACAGATTGTGGATCCCAATGAGACCAAGCACCCAATTTGGCTTCGCGCCACCACGCAGGTGTATTGTATTGTCTGCATAAGTCGTTCCAATCGGTCGTATAACTTCCTTGTTCAATGCTAAGGGGTGGTAGGTTCCAAATATCAATAACATCTTGTGCTTTTGTTGACCCAATTATTAATGCTATGACGATGGTTGCTAATATTCTTTTCTTCATAAACTTCGATTTACAGAACTGTACATAGTACTTGTTTTTTCGTTTTCTTTGTTATGTTGTTTATGCTACAAAAATAGTGTATTTAATTGGCTTTATAGTGCAAAATATGATTGAAAAATAGCATAAAATTAAGATTTTGTTGTTATCTTTGTCTGTAAAATAGTAAGCAATGATACAGATTCCTATAGAATCAATGAACCTAATGTTGCTAAACGTAGGGTTAGCACAACATTATGCAGATTGGAATTGGCAGAATGTTAGTTCTCCATTCATACGAATTTTCTATGTTGTGGAAGGTGGGGCTATATTGCATCTGAAAAACCAGGATATAGTGTTGCGTCCTCACCATTTGTATATTATTCCAGCCTACACGGTTCATTCGTATGAATGTCATGGACGATTCGTACATTATTATCTTCATGTTTTTGAGGGATTTAAAAACGATATGAACCTACAAGATGTGTATGAACTGCCTACCGAGGTGGCCGGAACTGAAGGTATGAAGCAGATGTTTGAGTTCCTTTGTGCTCGCCATCCTGACGCACGCTTACCGCAGAGTGATCCAAAAAGTTACGACACATCGTCGCAAACATCTGACTATGTAGTACGCTATCGCGATATGGATTTATGGAAAAAAATAGAATTGCGCGGTGCTATGCTGATGATTATGTCGCACTTCATCCGCGAGGCTCGACCACGCGTGTGGACGAACGATGAGCGGATGAAACTGGTATTAGAGTACATTCATGTTCATATTTGCGATAGTATTAACGTTGAAGAGATTGCAGATTTGGTTGCTGTCACCAAGCCGTACTTCATCAAAATTTTCAAAAGTGAGTTCGGTTTTTCTCCTATACAATATATAAATAAGAAAAAGGTGGAACGTGCTCAATTGTTGCTCTATACGACCGACCAAACGGTTAAGGAGGTGGCTTATGCTCTCGGGTTCTGTGATCAGAACTACTTTATTCGTCTGTTTCGTAAGGTGACGGGTATCACACCGCAAAAATATCGCAAAATACTACGAGCATAAAGTATAGCTGGTTCTATCTTATAATGCTATGATTATTGTGGACTGAGTCCGTTTGCATCGCAAATCCTAGCAATCTCGGCAATAAACGCTTGTTCTGTGGGTTGCTCATCATAGATGTAAGCAAGCATTTCGCTTACTGCTTGCTTTGATTGCGATAATATCTGTAGGGCTGTGATGCAAAGGCCATGAGAATACCCCATGTTCTGCATTTTGGCCAATAATGCTTGTTCGTTGTTGGTCATCATACAATATTATTACTGTCAGAAATCATTTGTCGAAGCTCTTCTGCATATTGCGTAGCATTTTTGAAGACGATGCCCTTCATTCCTAATAGCTCACTTCCAACAATGTTTTCCTCCTTGTCGTCAGTGAAGATACATTCTTCTGGACAGAGGTTGAATTTAGCAAAGAGCCTTTGGTATATCTCAGGTTCGGGTTTAATAACCTTCTCTTCGGAGGAAATAACATAACCATCGAGCAACTTGAATATCTCAAATTGTTCTATTGTCTGATATACTTTGCTACACCAGTTGGTCAATCCGTAGAGCTTGTAGCCCTCCAGCTTTAGTTGGGTTAGCAATTCTCGCATACCCTTTACCTCTTCTGTAACAATCTCGGTGTAATGCTCATTGAACATTCTTATCTCACTTTCAAAAGAAGGATGTTGTTTAATAACCTCTTCCATAATTTCATTGAAAGGTTTTGCCTCTCTATCCAACAATTGCTGGATTTCTTCGTTGTAGAGTAGGGGAGT
>JAZNKZ010000057.1:0-36417 GCA_045578815.1 Paludibacteraceae bacterium | reverse complement strand
GGCGAGGCGCTGCAGCGCTACGACATGACGGAGGATCTGGGTGAAGCCATCGAAAAAATGGAGCAGGATCAGATTCGTCTGCGTTTTTTTGTAAAAATATCGCAGATATTTGTATATTTCAAAAAAAAATTGTACCTTTGTAGCGTTTTATGTATATACAAAACTAATTATATGAAAAAGAAAATCACATTTTTTAGCACACTGGCATGTATCATGATAGCCATGACCTCATGCTTTGGTACAAGCGAAGAACCTACTTTCATGGAGAATGACCTGCTCGGCTTGTGGGCAGAAGGTTCCGCAAACTACAACGACACCATCCCCGTGCACTTTGTTCGCTTTACTAAGGAGCAAGACGAAACAGGCGAATACAAATACGGTCGCCAATGGAATGAGAGTGAGGATATTTATGAAGAAGACCTAGTACCATACGGAAATGGTTGGTTTAAGTATAAGTTGGTTAAAAGCGACCTCACCGAGATCCACCTGATGGACAATGGCGGCGCGGAGATTCCCAAAGTGTATGTGGTAGTGAAGTTGAATGAGTATGAATTGCAATACGAGGACGAAAGGGGAAAGATGTATTACTATCACAAGTACGGAGAATAAGATTAAATCACCATCGTACCCATGAGTTAATAAAGCTAGCGTATGAAAAAAGCACTGAAGATAATCGGTATCACATTGGGCAGTATCATCGGATTGATGGTAGTCGTGGTGGGAGTAGCATTATGGTTATTACTGACTCCTGAGCGCTTGACCCCAATCGTGCGCGACGTAGCAAAAGATTACGTGACATGCGAGCATGAGATTGGTAAAGTAGAGTTGACATTCCTCTCTACTTTTCCACGTTTTGGACTGAATATTGACAGTGTTGTGGTTATCAACCAAATGACTGGCGCCAAGAGCGACACTGTGTTGGCTGCGCCCAAGTTGCTAGCGACCGTGGATATAGCAGAGTTGCTGCAAGAGAAACTGCATATATACGAACTGCGCATGCCTGATGTGGAAGCCAATATCTTCATCAACGAAGCAGGCAAAAGCAATCTGGATATATTCAATATTGCCCCCGACACCACGAGTGTGGACGAAGATAGTACAGTCCTTGCGTTGCCGTTTAAGGATATTCGCGTGGATGCATTGCATGTTTCGGCTAAGCAAGTAAGCATGGTTAGCATGTGCGACACGATAGATGTGGCAGTGGCAGGTATGTCGCTAGATGCACAAGTGGAGAGCATGGACGACATGCATGTGCAACTGGCCGTAGCATCAGCGGATGTGGCGATGCAAGGTGTGGAGTACGCCAAGGGGCTGAGCATAAGTCTTGACATTCCTGCGGCAGTGGATATGGAGACCATAGGAATCCAATTACGACAAGCGCAGTTGGCTGTCAATCAGTTTGGCATCGACATAGACGGCTGGCTGAACTTCCAAGAGGAGATAGCGATGGATATGCATCTGTCGCTACAAGAATGGCAGATAAGCGAGGTGCTGGCTCTGGTGCCCCCTACCCTGCTGAGCAGTATGGAGGGTATAACTGCAGATGGTGTCGTATCGCTAGATGCACATGCCAAAGGCGTATATAGCGATCAAAGCATGCCCGTAGTGGATGCCCACGTGGTGCTACAAGATGGAGAAGGCAAGTATGCAGAATTGCCATACACCTTCTCGGCATTAGCACTAGACGCTGCGCTGCACCTAGACATGCAAAACCCATCGCAAACGAAGGTGGATATCCGTGACCTACGAGCTAGCACGGGTCGCTCGAAGATAGAGGGCAAAGGACAAGTGACCGACCTACTGGGCGACATGCAGATAGATGTAGCGACGAAGTGTAATGTGCTGCTGGCAGATGCAAAATACTTTTTGCCAAAGGACATGACCTTGGACGGACGAGTGAAGGGAGATGTGGAGATACAGATTGGTCTTAATGACCTCATAGCCATGGAACTGGAGAGAGGCAAGATCCTTGGCGACTTGCGACTGGAGGGGATTCATTATACTGCTGACAGCATGGACGTCATATTACCTAGCAACAAGTTGCGATTGCAGATTCCTAATGCTAACCCATCGCGAAAGGAAGTGGGTTGGTTGGCAGGCAATCTATATTTACAAAGCGGTAATGCAAACATGACAGGGTTATTGCAAGCGGATATGGCTGCAACGTCCATCGCCCTAGAGATGAGCAATATACTGAGCAATAAGGCACTATTGCATGCCACACTCGCATTAGAAGCAAAAGAGCATATACGCGCCGTTATGGACAGTATGGATATAACCGCAATGAAGCCAATGATAGTAGCGGATGTAACATACAATATGCAAGACATCAGTGAGATGCCAAAAGTGGATGCACAGATAGGCTTTGAGCGTCTGTATGGTCACTATACCGATATACATGCAGACATCACCCAAGGAGCACTAACAGCTAATTTGGACGCACCACGCTTGAAAGCAGGCATAGAGGTGCAAACACTAGTGGCTAGTATGGGCGAGGAACTACAAGCGAAGACCGAAAAAATCGCGATGACTGCCTCCGCGCGGTACAACAAAGACGGCGGAGATAATCTGTTACTGACATGGCGACCTAGATTGGATGTAGATCTGAATCAAGCAGAAGTGACGATAGCCGATTGGGAGAAGAAAGTGCTGATACCTAAGATGGACTTCAGTTATTCGAATAGAAACTTCCACATCGCAGAATCTAGACTGCTGGTGGGTAACTCAGACTTCGAACTAACTGGCGAACTGAGGCATATAGGTCGTTGGTTGCGAGATAAAGGTACGCTAGAAGGCGAACTGAACTTTACTAGCAATCGCACGGACGTGGATGAACTGTTAGCCCTGATCTCTGCGGATGAAGGAAGCCATGAAGAGGCAAAAGATGAAGAGGTGAAAGGCAATGAGGCGAAAGAAGAGGAAAGCGAGCCTTTTCTGGTACCAAACAATGTAGATTTGGTGCTAAACACACAGATCAAGCAAGCGCAATTCTTGAACCAAACAGCCAGCGACCTAGGTGGAAAAGTGTATGTAAAAGATGGTGTATTGGTTTTAGAGGAGGTCGGATTCATCTGCAATGCAGCCAAACTGCAGTTGACAGCCATGTACCGAACACCTCGTAGAAATCATATCTACGTGGGATTTGATTACCATATGATTGATATCAATATACAAGAATTGATAGGAATGATCCCACAACTGGACACCATGATGCCTATGCTAAAATCCTTTAAGGGCGAAGCAGAGTTTCACCTAGCAGCCGAGACCTATACCAATGCACAATATCAGTTCAAGCCATCCACCCTGCGTGGCGCAGCTAGCATCTATGGCAAAGACCTAGTGGTAATGGATAGTGAGACCTTCAGCAAGATTTCGAAATTGCTGCTATTCAGCAAAAAGACAGAAAATAAAGTAGATAGTATCTCGGCAGAGATGACATTGTACAAGAAAGAAATAGATGTGTATCCATTCTGTGTGTCAATGGACAACTACATGGTAGCACTAGGCGGACGCCATAATCTGGATATGAGTTTCAACTACGATGTAAATGTACTGTCACCTATCTATCTGGGCGTAAATGTGTCGGGTACATTGGACGAACTAGACATCAAGTTGGCACCATGTAAGTACGCGAAAGATTTCAAGCCCCTATTCCACAGGAAAGTGGATACCCAATCCGCCGAACTGCGCGCAAAGATTCGCGAATCGATGAGGAAGAATGTGAAAATACAATAACTAAACAGAACAACAATGAAGAAAACCGTATTCTTGAGCCTTGCGCTCGTATCGCTTATGGCATGTACTAACAACGAAAACCCATTGCTCGTTGAGCAGAATACTCCTTATGGTGTGCCTGCCTTCAACCAAGTAAAAATCGAACACTATCTGCCTGCTTTTGAGAAAGCTATCGCAGAAAACGAAGCAGAGATAGCTGCTATCGCTAATAACCCCGAAGCACCTACTTTCGCCAACACCATCGAGGCATTGGATCGCAGCGGCGAGTTGCTGAATAAAGTAGTAGGCGTATTCTTCAATGTCATCGAAGCCGATGGCAATGACGAGATGAATGCTATCGCCGAGGAAATATCACCCAAACTCTCCGCACTCAGCGACGGCATCATCCTCAACGATGCCCTCTTCCAACGCGTAAAAGCCGTATATGAGCAAAGAGATAGTCTTGGCCTGAACGAGGAGCAAATGCGCCTTCTGACCGAGACTTTCAAATCGTTTGCCAACAACGGTGCTAACCTTCCAGAGGACAAGAAAGCACGCTTGAAAGAGATTAACCAAGAATTAGGTTTGCTCTCTCTGCAATTCGGCAATAATGTCGTAGCAGAAACCAACGCATACCAACTCTTCATCACCGATGAGGCAGAACTCAAGGGCCTTCCTGAGAGCGCCAAAGCCGCTGCAAAAGAAGAGGCAGTGGCTGCTGGTCGCCCTGATGCATGGCTCTTTACCCCAAAACGCACTAGTTTCACTCCAGTACTCCAATACTGCGAGAACCGCGACTTGCGCAAAGAACTGCTGATGGCTTACACCACCCGTGGTAACCACGACAATGAGCACGACAACAAAAATATTATTGTTAGAACCATGCAATTGCGCGTGGAGAAAGCACAATTATTTGGCTATACCAACCCTGCGGACTATATCTTGGCTGACTGCATGGCACACGATGCCAAGACTGTGGATGCATTCTTGGAGTCGGTATGGGGTCCAAGCCTTGCTGCTGCAAAACGCGAAGCTGCTGAACTGCAAAAGATGATGAATAAAGACCTGCCAGGCGAGAAACTCCAACCATGGGACTGGTGGTACTACGCAGAGAAACTGCGCGTAGAGAAATATGCCCTCAACGAGGAAGAGTTGAAACCATACTTCGAGCTGAGCAACGTGCGCAACGGTGCATTCCAGTTGGCAAACAAACTATATGGATTGAACTTCGAGAAACTGGAAGGCATGCCAGTGTATAACCCAGAAGTAGAAGTATTCAAAGTGACCTACGCCGACGGTGGTTTGGTAGGTATCCTTTATACCGACTACTTCCCACGTGCAGGCAAGCGTCCAGGTGCATGGATGAACAATATCTGCAACCAATACGTGGATGCCAACGGTGTGGATCACCGCCCTGTAATCATCAACGTGGGTAACTTCAACAAACCTACCGCAGGCAACCCATCACTACTCTCCATGGACGATGTAGAGACTCTCTTCCACGAGTTCGGTCACGCTTTGCACGGCCTCATGTCCAAAGCCACCTACCAATCATTGGCAGGCACCAACACCCCACGCGACTTTGTGGAGTTGCCAAGCCAATTCATGGAGAACTACTGCTACCACCCAGAGGTGCTGAAAACCTACGCTTTCCACTATCAGACAGGCGAACTCATCCCAGAGGAGTTAGTAGCAAAAATCAACAAGGCAGGCACCTTCAATCAGGGCTTCGTACAAACCGAATTGCTCAGTTCTTCTATCCTTGATATGGACTATCACAAAATGACTACCACCGAGCCATTTAATGTAAACGAATTTGAGGCAGAGTCGATGAAGAAGATGCACATGATTCCAGAGATCATCACCCGCTATCGCTCTACCTTCTACAACCACATCTTCACCACGGGTTATGCTGCTGGCTACTATAGCTACACATGGGCAGCTGTGTTGGATGCTGATGCCTTTGCAGCCTTCGAGGAGACAGGCGATATATTCAACCCTGAGATGGCGAAGAAGTTCCAACGCCTCTTGGAGCAAGGTGGCACACGCGATGCTGCATTGCTCTACCAAGAGTTCCGTGGCAAGGATGCCGATCCTAAGCACCATATGAAGCGTTGCGGATTTATTCAATAAGGCGAGAGTTAATAGAGATAAGAGGCATGAAATATTTCTTGCAAAACATAGCTCAAAGTAGCCCAATGAGGACAGTATTGCTGTTTCTCATTGGGCTAACATTTTGGGTACTATCATTAATAGAGCAAGAGAATATTTCAGCGTTATTAGTCACTCTAGCCATTGTCCTACTCAACAGCTATTTATTGACAAAGATATTGTATCAACGAGGCGCAACCAAGTTTCCCTCACCATTTGTGGCAGTTAGTTGCTGGATGATTATGTCTGCCCTATCATGGTTACACACCTGCTGGCAAGTGCAATTGGTAGGTGTCAGCGTATTAACTTCGGTATCCATCATGCTAGGAGCAAAGTATCAAGACGAAGTGACAGAAGAGGTATTCTTGATCAGTTTGATCTGTTGCTATTTAATCCCATCACGCATCGGTGTGATCGTAGGTATTGGAATACTGTGGATACTGCTGATTGCCAAGGGATATATGACTTGGCGCGTATGGGCTGCCTCGCTCATAGCGATAGCCTTGCGTTCAATTATGATGCTAGTATTACACTATTACGATTGGATGGAATGGCTATGGTTGGAGAATATTCCTGAACTACCATGGACATACTGGATGCTAGGTACAGGAGTAATAGGTATGGCATTAGTAGCAACGATTCTGCCTATCCGTAAACCATCGGTAGCAAGCGGTATAGCATATATTATTTGCGTTGTAGGAATGATGTTGATAGGTAGTATATTGGTGGTAGAATAGATAAAAGTGGGCACATTTTGATGCAAAAAACAAAAAAATATGTTTTGGCTTGCGTATCTTAGAAAAAAATCGTACCTTTGCGCGTTGAAAATAACAACACAACTATAATTAACAATTCAACAATTCAAATTAATCAACCATTAAAAACATTTCTTATGAAGAAGATTTTTCTTTCTTTAGCGTTGGCAGTCTCTATGATGGCTTCAGCGCAAGTGTTTGAGGTGGGTCAACTGACCAAATTGGCGACCCCTGAAAACGCAGATGCAAAAGTGGCGGGTGTGAGTCCAGATGGCTCATATATACTGCTCACAAGCGGTTCTAACCATGGTTTGCAACGTTTTGACATTGCAACAGGCAAGACAACCGTACTCTCTACAGCCAACGGTGCTGGTTACAACGTAAAAGTAAGTAACGATGGACAAGAGATCGTTTACCGCGAGACAACCATAGGTAAAGATCACTTGCGCAAACACGATGTAGTTCGCCTGAACATGGCAGCAGCAAAGCGCATGACCGTAGCAAAGGGTCAACGCGATGCTAAGAAAATGGTGGTATCTAATACCCAAATGTCGGTAACTATCGAGAATCGTTTGATGGTATTGAACCGCAACGGCAAGAACATCACATTGGCTCCTAACGGCAGTCATGAGAGTTATATCTGGCCATCAATTTCTCCAGATGGTACCAAATTGTGCTATTACGTATGTGGCGAGGGTTGCTGGGTAAGCAACATCGATGGCAGCAACAAGCAATTTATTGGTCATAAATGTCAAGCAGCGAAATGGTATGACAACAACACATTGGTAGCGATGGCTACATACGATGATGGTCATTTTACCACCGCTTCTACAATCTATGCATACACATTGGATGGCAAGAAACAAGCGTTGACCGACGACAGCATAATTGCTATGTATCCATATGCAATCAAGAATGCAATTGTATTTAGTACAATTGAAGGTGAAACCTATATGTTGAACGTAAAATAAGCAGGCCGTTATGAAAAAATGTTTTATGCTCTTGGCAGCGGTGCTGCTGTGTATGTCAATGTCAGCAAAGGATTTGACTGGCATTAAGTTCTATGTGAACCCAGGTCACGGTAGCTTTGGTCCAAACGACCGTCCTATGGCTACTATCCCATATCCAAACTTGCCTACCACAGGTATGCCTGATACTTGCGGTTTCTATGAGTCAAATACCAACTTGCAAAAAGCATGGTACCTCGGCCAAAAATTGGAAGCTGCTGGTGCTGAAGTAATGTATTCACACACCGAATGCGGTCCTTGGCCATATACTATGGTAAATGGTGATTATCCTGATTATACCTATAATAAAGGTGGATCTATTCAAGGTGATGAATGGCAATTCTCCGATGGCTACTACTGCCACCCAGATATTGAGAAATACAACCGCGACCTCGTGGAAATCACTGAGGAGGTAGAGGCAAACAACATTGACTACTTCATTTCTATCCACTCTAACGCAAATAGCGAGGGTTCAACAGCTAACTTCCCATTGATGCTCTATCGTGGTCCAGACGACTATGCCAACGCAAATGCTGTGGACGGTGCTGACTATGTAGAAGGCAGCTATGAGAAAGCCAAGTTCTGCAACGAGGAGAAACTTAAAATCATGAAAGCGGGTATTGATGTACCATCATCAACTAACCTCAATATCCGTGGTGACTGGAACTTCTATGGCAGCACTAGCAACCGTACCCACGCTAATGGTAAGACCTACAAAGGTTATCTTGGCGTATTGAAACACGGTGCCAGTGGTTTCCTCTCTGAAGGATATTTCCATACCTATCAACCAGCACGTCACCGTGCATTGAACTACGAGTATTGCCACATGGAAGGTCTGGATTACTACCGCGGTATCATCAACTACTATGGTGCTGACAAAGAGACTGTGGGTTATATCGTAGGTACTGTAAAAGACCAATACAACAAGATGAGCGATAAACTCTTCACCTATACTCCTAAGTCAAACGACCAATGGGTACCATGTAACGGTGCAGAGGTTATCTTGAAGAAAGGTGGTGTAGAGGTAGCTCGCTACAATGTGGATAACAATTACAATGGTCTCTTCATCTTCCAAAACTTGGAGCCAGGTGATGACTACTCTTTGGAGGCAAGTTGCGACGGTTTCCATCCATTGGCAGACCAATACAAGGTTCCTTTCTCTGTAAAGGCTAACGAGACCACCTATCCTATGATTTACTTGGTGGACACAGCATACGTACCACCTACAATCATTTATGAGGATTATCCAGATCCAGAGCAACCTGCATATCTTGGTTTGCCAAGCGCTTTTGAGATGACACAAGAGGCAGTTCGTGACTTTGCAGAAGTAATCAAGGGTACTGTTAAACGTACACTCCAAAGTGGTGACACTACTATCCTTCTCTCACACGAGGAAGACGGTACACCTCATATCTACCTCATTAAGAGCAGCTTAAATACTATCGAGACTATTTCTACAGATAGCATTCTTCCACGCGATCCTGACAACGTAGGTGACTACCTCGCACTTTCTGATATCGCATTGACTTGCGACGGCAAACTAGTAGGTGTGAACTATGTTCGTTGCCAATATGGTGATGACCAAGTAGATGCTGGTTACAAACGTGGTACCAAGTACTTCTATATCTGGGATAAGCTTGCGGGTGATGCTCGCGTATGGTTTACTGCACAAGACGGTGCTAACTCTTACCGCAGCGATGTAGGTTATACCTTGGCTGTGAAGGGTGAGAGTAAAGATTGCCAAGTATTGGTATCAGCTCGTCACTACAACGCTACCAGTGGTGGTGGTACATTCCGCTATTCTTGCTATACCGTAACTGATGGTACTCCAAGTTATATCTTCTACGGTAACGCAATCACATTGGGCGAGGATCCTCTTCTCGACGGTACACGCGATGGTGAGAATGTCCAATTCACATTGTCTCCACGCGGTGAGAAGAAAGACTTCATCTTGGATGCTGACAAGGTTACTCCTCACGAGTTCCGTTTGCCTGATGGTCAAAACCAAAATCCAACTTCACTTGGTCAAGTATCTGCTGAATTGATGCACGTGAAGTTCAACGGTGCTACCTACTTCAAGTATGCTGGTCACAGCCTCATGGCTGCTCCTGCTACTGATACTCTGGGCAGAGTCACTGGTGTTCAAGTATTGGATATCACCGATGGTCTTGACAAGGCAGTTGTGGTTAAGACCACCAACACTACTTTGGCTGAGGCTGTAGAGGCTACCTACGCTTCTGCAAGTGCTAAGGTGAAAGGTGCTGACCTCTATCTATACTTGCTCGTTGACAACAAGATGTATAGCTTTACTACTGTAGGCGTAGCTCAACCTGTAGTACCTGCTATCATGGCTTATAACTTGAATGTTGTTAAGGATGCTGACAACTATGTATTTAGCTTCGATGCTAACGCAAATGCTGTAGCTGCTGAGTTGGTATTCTATGCTGATGATACAGTGGCAGGTACAATCCCTGTACAAGTAGTGAAGGGTGAGAACAGCATTACCGTAGCTATTAGCGAGTTGCCAGCTGAGGAAGGTCAAGAATTGACATGGGCTGTGAAGTTGGATGGTGGCGCTATCGCTAACTTCGGTATCATCGCTTCTGACAACTCACTCATCGAATCTGGCACTTCTCGCTTGTTCAATGCAGTAAACACCAACCCAGAGTTGGATAACTTTGGTAAGATCTATATCATGCACCGTGCAGGTTCTTCTACTTCCGCTAACGCTCCTAAGAGCGGTATCTGGGAGTATGACCACAACCTCGTTAAGACTCACACTGAGGTTTACAAGGGTGGCGAAGAGAAGTTCGGTAACCCAACTCGTATGTCTATGGACCGCGAGGGTTATCTCTACATCGCTGACTGGGCAGATGGTCACTCAGGTATCTTCATGGCTAACACCGCTGATATGACCCAACCATTTACTCAATTCTTCGCAGGTACACGCGGTAGCGATGGTGAATTCAACAATGGTGGCGTTTACACAGGTTCTTCTACTCCTGGTTGCCATGTATATGACAATGGTGAGGAAGTTAAGTTGTTCGTTTACAACGAGGATGCTAAGGGTACATTGCCTGCAAATGGTATGGCCGTTTACAACATCGGTCAAGAGGATGGCACTATCCTTCACAAATGGGAGACCGCTCCAAGTGCAGTTTACACATTGACTGGTCAAGCTAACACCGAGGGTAACCCATGGGGTACAAGCCACGGCTTCTTCGTAAGTCAAGTACGTACTTCTGGTAACAACAACAGCGGTGCTACCTCACTCAAGTTCTACTCTAACGATGGCACCGAGCAAATGTCTTCTGCTTCTGATGAGTACAAAGAGATCATCACTGGTTCTAACGCAGGTGGTTATGTAGTATCAGCAGACGAGTCTGTAATGGTATTCAATGACGGTGATACTCAATTCCTCGTATTCGACATCACATGGGAAGGCGACAAACCAGTTATGGCACTCCGCTATACCATCAAGCACGGTATTTCTGCTATCCGTCAAATGAACTGGGATTACGCTGGCAACATCATCTGCTCTGGCGATGCTGGTATCCATATCGTAAGCTTGCCAAAAGAGGAGAACATAACTGTGGTTCCTGCTAAGAAATCGTTGACCGTAAGTATTCCTGCAGCAACTGTAGCAGTAACTAGTGTGACACTCGATGTAACCGAGTTGGCATTGGAAGTTCCTGCAACTGCGACATTGACTGCTACTGTAGCTCCGGAAGAAGCAACAGACAAGACTGTTGTATGGACTTCTGACAATGAGGCTGTAGCAACTGTAGCTGATGGTGTAGTAACTGCTGTAGCAGAAGGTACTGCAACTATCACAGTGACTACAGTAGATGGTGGATTCACAGCTACCTGTATCGTAACTGTTACAGAGATAGGATCTGGCGTGATGGATATCCAAGTATTGAATCCTGATGCTCCAATGTACGATGTATTGGGTCGTCAAGTGGATAAGAGCTATCGCGGCATCGTGATCCAAAACGGTAAAACATTCATGTTGAAATAAGATAGGCTATGGGACGCTGTGCTATAGGACGGCGTCCCGCCTATAGGATGCTCTGCGGGCGGCTATAGGTTATAGGCTGTTAGTAAATAAAGGTGCTCGACGTTGGTCGGGCACCTTCTTTTTTTCTTTTTATTTCTGGGGAATTACACGGTACAAACAGCATAATCTATCGTGTATCTAACGTATATCTATCGTATATCTAACGTAACTAATAGCGGGAAGACAAAGAAAAATGCAAGATAAATATAACAAAAAAAATGAGTATTGTTTGCATATATAAAAAAAAAGCAGTAATTTTGTACGCTTTAAATCAAATTGGCAATTAACAATCAATTATTAACCATAAAACACAACAACCATGAAAAAAGTCTATCTTTTTTTGGCGTTGGCTATCCCAATGATAGCAAGCGCACAATTGTTGGAAGTAGGAAGCGTTGAACGCGTAGCAAAAGAGGCTAATGCGAAAGTAGCGGCTTTCAGTCCTACAGGCGACTATCTCCTTCTAACGAACACTAGTAACCAAGGTTTGCAACGCTTTGATCTAGCAAGTAAAAAAATTACCCCTATTACCACAGCCGATGGTGCTGGCTACAATGTGCAAATGGCACGAGATGGCAAGCAAATCGTTTACCGAGAGGTAACGACCGATGCGAATCAGATTCGCCGCAGCAACATCGTTCGTCACAACTTCGTTGGCGGCCAACGCAAGATGGTAGCTAAAAACCAACGTAGCTTAGAGGCAATGGCTGTAGAGGTAGAGCGTCCTTCTTTCTCAGTGAAAGACCGCCAACTAATGATGACCGTAAACGGCGAGACACGCGTATTCTCTCCTAATGGTCAACAATACAGCTACCACTGGGCATCTCTTTCTCCTAATGGCAAGAAAGTATCTTATTACATCAGCGCAGTAGGTTGCTTCGTATGCGACATCGATGGCAAGAACATCCAGTTCATCGGTCACAACATCCTCGCTCCAGTATGGTACAACGACAATATCCTCGTTGGTTGCGATACCAAGGATAATGGCGAAGTGGTGCTTGAGTCTGTAATCGTAGCTTATAGCTTGGATGGCAAGAAGCAAGTATTGACCAATGGCGAGCAAATCGCTGTGTTCCCACAAGCAGCCAATGGCAAGATCGCTTACTCAACCAGCGAAGGTGAAATCTATGTTATGAACATTAAATGATGCATACTACTATGAAAAAGACATTATTGATTATGGCAGCATGCGTAGTTAGCATCGCCATGTTTGCTACAGACTTGACAGGCAAACGTATTTATATCAACCCAGGTCACGGTAGCTGGGGTCCAAATGACCGTCCTAATGCTACTATCCCTTATCCTAACTTGGCATCTACAGGCATGCCTGATACTTGCGGTTTCTACGAGACCAACACCAACCTGTGGAAGTGTCTTGAATTGCGCGATCGCTTGGAGGCAGCAGGCGCATTCGTGATGATGTCACACACACAAGGTGGCCCTTGGCCATACGAGAAAGTAGATGGCGAGTATCCAGATTATACTTATGAGCACTACAAGAGTTTGCCAGATTATGAGAAATACAACCGTCCATTGCTCGAAATCGCTGATGAGGCAGAGGCTAACAACATGGACTACTTTATTTCTGTTCACTCAAACGCTGCTACCGATGGTAACACCGTGAACTATATGGCCTATTTCTATCGTGGTGACAACGATGGTAATCACGTTGTTCCAGGTGCTATCGACCGTTGCAAACGCAGTTGGTATCACGCATTTGAGTGCCGCTCAATGGACGGATTGGAGCCAACCAACTACGACACCCGCGACCCTGAGACATCCAAGCACATCTTGGCAGACATCAACTTCTACGGAAGCAGCTACGAAGCGACTTTACCTTCTTCAGGTAAGACCTATACAGGTTACCTCGGCGTACTCCACCACGGTGTTCCTGGTTTCCTCGTAGAGGGATATTTCCACACCTATCAACCAGCACGCCACCGTGCGCTCAACCCAGACTATTGCAAGCAAGAGGGTATCCGCTACTATCGCGGTATCGTGGATTTCTACGGCGCAGAGCCAGACACCAAGGGTTATATCTTGGGTACCGTGAAGGACGAGCACAATGCGTTCACCCACGAACTCTATAAGTATGCTCCTAACACCAACGACCAATATGCTCCATTGAATGGTGCTGTAGTTACATTGAGCAAGGAGAATGGCGAAGTGGTTGGTACCTATACAGTAGATAACAACTACAACGGTTTATTCTACTTCCCTGACCTAGAGCCAGGTACATACAAATTGGACGCTGTAGCTGATGGGTATAAGCCACTCCACCGCAAATATCAAACTGTAGTGGTTGAGGCTAATGCTACCAGCTATCCATTCCTCTTCTTGGAAGATACAGCTTATGTAGATCTTTCTTGTCTCTATGTAGATTACCCAGATCCAGAGCAACCTGCTTATGCAGCCGTACCAGAGCAATTCAATATGAAGGAAATAGGTATACAAGATCACAGCAAAACTATCAAAGGAAAGATTAAACGTACTATCCAACATGCTGACTCTGTATTCTATCTCACACACGAGGAAGATGGTACAGCGCATATCTATGTACTCAACAATACTACTGGTAAGTTAGATACTATCTCTACCGTAGGTATCGTGCCAGTGGATACTACCAACCCAGGCGATTTCCTCGCACTGTCTGATATTGCCATCACTTGTGATAATAAATTGGTTGGTATCAACTATATCCGTTGTAACTATCAAGATGATGCTGTAGAAAGTGGCTACAAACGCGGTACTACTCGTGTCTATATTTGGGAAGACTTCTTTGCAGATCCTGTAATTTGGTTCACATCGCAATTCTCCAGCAACTCCTTCAAATCAGATCAAGGTTATACTATGGCAGTTTATGGTATGTCTAGCAACTGCACTATCCTTACCACTGGTGTTCACCGCTATGGCAATGGTGCACGCTTCACCACCTACAATGTCGTAAATGACATGCTTGCTAGCGAAACATATTTTGGTTATCAACTCGGATCTGGTTTAAGTGATGCCACTACTGACGAGACAGCCGTCTTCGATGAGGCTGTGGATGGAATTGACTTCCGTCTTACCCTCTCTCCACGTGGCGAGAAGAAAGACTTTATCATGGATGCTGAGAAGATGGCTCCGGTAGAGTTCAAGACGGCTGGTCCTAATGAAGATCCTGTAGTTATTGGCGAGTTCCCAGCTGAGCTCATCGGTGTGAAGTTCCAAGGTGCATCTTACTTCAAGTATGCTGGTCGCGACATGATGGTCACTCCTTTCGAGAACGAAGAGGGCTTTGTGGCTGGTCTAAAACTCTTTGACATTACCGAAGGTTTGGATAAAGCAGTAGAGGTGAAGTTGGATTATGGCTTCTTCGAGCCTTATGGCGCTCCTACCCAACATGCTAGCGCAGGTGCGTATGTGGATGGCGCAGTGCTCAACC
The DNA here is from genome assembly GCA_045578815.1 of Paludibacteraceae bacterium. Lineage (GTDB taxonomy): Bacteria > Bacteroidota > Bacteroidia > Bacteroidales > Paludibacteraceae > Colicola. The sequence goes on along the minus strand of JAZNKZ010000057.1, from coordinate 21,306 downwards.
TCTATCTCTATGTAGATGGTCTCGTATGGTCATTCTCTACCGTAGGTGTACAACAACCTATCGTAGCCCGCGTGAGTGCTCACAGTCTGAATGTAACTAAAGATCCTAATGGTGATTATCGCTTCTCATTTGTTGCTAACCAAACTCCAAACGCAGCCGTATTGGTATTCTACGACGCAGATGCAGAAGTAGGTACAGTAGCATTGTCTAGCGTAGTAGAAGGCAAGAACGAATTGGTAGTTCCTGCAGCAGATATTCCAGCAGGCGCAGAGACTTGGGCATTGAGCCTCGTAGGTGGCGCCGTTCCTGGTATGGGTATGGTAGCGGATTATGTAGATTCTACACTTGTTAAACCTCATGTCATTACTAACAACCATCCTCTCACAGAGAACTTCGCACAATACTATGTGATGGAAGGTGATGGTGACAATAAGGGTGTTTACATCTACGACCCAGAGATGAACCGCCTCAACGCAACTCCTTATGTATCTACCGATGCTGCTTGGGATGCTCCTAAACGTTTGGCAGTAGCTTCTGACGGAACATTGTTCATCGCTGAGTATAGCGACGGTCATAGTGGTGTATATGTAATGGATCCTGCTAATCCAGAGAGTATCACCCCATTCTTCGTAGGTACACGCGATGGCGCTGGCGTCATTAGCAACAATGGCGTAAACGTCGGTGCTTCTACCGCAGGTATCTCTATATATAAAGAAGGTGCTGAGTCTAAGCTCGTAGTTTACAACGAGGACTTCGGTTCTTCACTCGGTAATATCTTGATTTACAACATTGGTCAAGAAGATGGTTCTATTGTTAAGACTTGGGACGCTGCTCCTTCTGAGGTATATGGTAAGGGAAGCAACTTGGCAGGTCTTGTAAACAAGAACGGTCAACCAATCTTGACGGACTATGGATTCTTCGTTTCTACTCTCCGCTACGCAGGTGGCAACAACAGCTATGCAACTTCTGCTCGTTACTACAACTTCAATGAGGAGTGCGAGTTCTCTACTCACTACGATGAGTTCGTGGGTTATGTAAACGGTAGTAACGACGGTGCTTTGGCACTCAGCAACGATCAGAAGTATCTGGTATTGCCTGACGATAACAACCAATTCGTGGTATTCGAGTGCACATGGGATTCTCTCGGTAAACTCAGCGTGAAGTATGTAGAGTCATTTGTTCACAACCTCGGTCCTGTTCACCAATTGAGTTTCGACTATGCAGGTCACCTCGTAGCTTCTGCGGCAGGCCGCGTTTCCCTCTTCACCATGCCAACTGCAGACAACAGCCTATTGATTCCTGCACGTACCGCATTGGCAGATGCAGCTCCAACTCCAGTAGTAGCTGTAACCGGCGTTACTCTTGACGTAACCGAATTGACATTGGAAGTTCCTGCTACCGCAACACTGAATGCTACTGTAGAGCCTGCAGATGCAGCTGATAAGAATGTTGTATGGGCATCTGATAACGATGCTGTAGCGACTGTAGCGGAAGGCATAGTAACTGCTGTAGCAGAGGGTACAGCTACTATCACAGTAACTACTGTAGATGGTGGATTCACTGCAACCTGTGTAGTTACTGTTACAGAGGTAGAATCTGGTGTGATGAACATCATCGTACTAGATACAGATGCTCCAATGTACGATGTACTTGGCCGTCAAGTAGATAAGCACTACCGTGGTATCGTAATCCAAAACGGTAACACATTCTTGATCAAGTAACCATTTATAAAGAATACGGATAGCTGTATCGGCTATCCGTATTTTTCTATTTTATCAGATAATACTATGAAACGACATCTACTTCTACTCATCACATCAATGTTGGTCGTTGTATGTTTTGCAGCCAATAAACGCGTATATATTAACCCCGGTCATGGAAGTTGGTGTGCCAACTGTCGTCCGATGCCTACGATTCCATATCCTAATCTAGCATCTACTGGCATGCCAGATACATTGGGGTTCTACGAATCCAATACGAACTTGTGGAAAGGATTATATTTGCGTGATAAATTACAAGAGACTGGGGGATACACAGTATTTATGTCGCGTACTGCCAATGGCCCCGCAGGCTCAACATCAACAGCCACCAATAAATATAATCGTAGTCTGTCAGAGATATGCGAAGAAGTAGAAGCGAACAACATAGATTACTTCATTTCGATTCACTCCAACGCTGCCTCCGAAGGTACCAATACTAACTACCCAATTATACTCTATCGCGGTACGGATAGTAGCGAGAAAGTCACGGGCAGCAAGGCACGTGCTAATGCTTCATGGGATCGCCTAAAGGAGATCAATACATCGGGTTTTGAATACTACACTTCCTATACCAGTAGCCGCAACGTACGAGGCGACATTAGTTTCTATGGATCCTCTTCCTCTTATGGCTATCTTGGTGCACTCAAGCATAGCGCACCTGGATTCCTATCGGAAGGATATTTCCACACCTATCAACCTGCACGCCACCGTGCACTCAACCCTGACTGGTGCTGTCAAGAAGGATTGCGCTATTTCCGCGGTGTCGTAGATTATTTTGGCACTACCAAAGATAGCAAGGGCTATATTATGGGTGCTGTTCGTACAAAAGAGAAAAGCGTCAATCACAGTTTATACACTTACAACTCGAATACTAATGACAAGTATGCACCAATTCATGGTGCAAAAATAGTACTTCGCAATTCAAGTGGCGAAGTCATCAAAACGAATTGCTATCGCTATGTCAAGCGTATGCTCAAAAACCAAGACTACTATACCACAGATAATAATTACAATGGTATATTCGTTTTCGAAAATTTAGAACCTGGCAAATATACCCTTACAGTTCATGCTAAGGGGTATAAAGATTATACTCAAACCGTCACCGTTACAGCCAACACTACCACATATCCACAAATTTTCTTAGAATCAGGGCAAGGTACAGAGCCAAGCATAGAGATGGATATTAAGTGGGTGCTCAATGGCGGTATTGTCATAGGTGGCGACGTACCTACCAACGAAGAACTATGGACTTCTTTCAAGCCATATTACAACACCTATTACGGGCTCAATCGCTCTGACCAAACCATTGAAAATGTCGCCACATTTGCTAATGCTTACATGCAAGATATCATGACTAATACCAAGTCCGAGTATAAGTGGTTGGGCGATTATATCTTGTCTGTAGCAGGCACATTGGATGGAGAGAGCGCCTGGCGCTGGCATGTGCATGCGTTCTTCAATTGCAACGATGGCACCGTCAAAGGCAATCAAAAAGTTGCTACTGCTGATTTCAGTCAAGCAGGAAAACCAGAAGCATGGGCAGAAGCATATCAGATAGCAATGGGCACAAGTGCCACTTTGCCATCATCCGTAAAGGAGACGTATATAATACCAATACCTAAAAAGGAGGGTGATGTATTCATAGGATGGTACAACAATCCGAGGGGTGAAGGTAGCAAAATTACATCTATCCCTGCTGGCTACAAAGGCACTATCTATGCCATTTGGCAGTACGATAATCCTGATTCCGACAAAGAAATCAACATTGTCACATGGGTACTCAATGGAGGTGTTATCCCTAGTGGTGCGATACCTAGCAACGAAGAGTTATGGGAAGCATTCATGGAAGGTTACAACACCTATTACACAGGATATAGTAACGAGAGTGGCACATTCAAGACACGTACTACACGTCCAATAACAGAAATTCTTGAGTTCACATGGACAAATATTGGAGCACTCGGATTAGACTTTATGACCGATCAAAAATCCCCTTGGAAATGGTTGGGTGATTATATTTTATCCGTTGCAGATGATCAAGGTATATCAATCAGTACAGATTCTGAATGGAGGCAGCAGTTCTATGCCTTCTTTAACTGTACAAATGTTTCAAAAAAAGCCGATGGTAGCGTAGTGGGGGCAACCATAGATTTCACCCAAGCAGGTAAACCTGAGGCATGGGGATTGGCATATCAAATTGCATATGAGCTAACAGGAGAACTTCCCACCACCATAACAAGTGATTATACGATACCTACCCCAATAAGAGTGGGATACATATTCGTAGGTTGGTTTGAAAATTCCGAAGGCACAGGCACTCCACTCATTGTATTACCCAAAGGGTATGTTGGAACTGTGTATGCAATATGGAAAAAAGATGTCCCAAATGCAGTGGAGAATATCTCTATGCCATTGAATATGCACGCTCCAATGTACGATATTATGGGTCGTCAGGTAGATGAATGTTATCGAGGAATCGTTATTCAAAAAGGACAAGTATTCTTGCTACGCTAATATGCAAAAAAGTAGTACATTTGCAAAAAAATAGGCATATGAACAAGTGGTATATTTTGATCATCAGTATCGTTCTTGCGTTAGGTGTACAGGAAATGTGCGCTACAAATAATTTTCCAACATCACTGGCAGATAGTTTAATTGAGCAAGCAATTCAAGATTCTATTATTCCTGGAGGCGTGTTATGCGTAGTAGAGGATGGAGAGATTTCCTATTTGCATGCTTATGGAAATCGCGCCGTAGTACCAGAAATAGAGAAGATGACTACTAATACTATTTTTGACTTAGCATCATTGAGCAAACCCATTGGTGCTGGTAGCGCGATGCTACTGCTTTGTGCAGAAGGTAAAGCTAATGTAGAAGATTTTGTAAAGCAATACATTCCTCAGTATCATGCCGATGTACAAATTCAACACCTAATGACACATTACTCGGGATTACCTGCATATATGTATGTAGCTCGTTTGGATAGTATATACTTAGCACGCGAAACGAGGATTGCACGTGCTGATTTTACAATCGACACCATTGCTCGATGCAAACGTCCGTCGGCAGTAGGAGAGAAATATCGCTATTCATGCCTTAATTTTATTTCATTACAAAAAGTAGTAGAAGCCATTGTAGGAAAGAGTATCAATACACACATGCGAAATGGCCTATACAAGCAACTTGGGAACGATATCATGGGTTGGCAACCAGAGGACTCGTTAATTGGTCGAATTGCTCCAACAGAATGCAGTGCCTCCGTATGCTTACGCGGCAAAGTACATGATCCATTGGCACAAATCATGATGGACGGGGTGTCAGGTAATGCGGGAGTGTTTGCGAGCGCTGAAGAAGTGGCAAGATGGGCTATATGGTTTATGAGCTTGCCTCCAGAGACTCGTATCAATGGCTGCAACGCAGGATTATGGACAGACAGTGTAACCACCTCTATGGGTGAACTGACTCCAAGCTGCCGTCATACTGGTTATACAGGAACTAGCGTGACTATCTTACCAGAAAAGAAGCGTGCTGTCATTCTGCTTACTAACCGTGTTCATCCAAAGGATGAACATAGTCTGGCAGCACTACGCAAGGAATTAAATGCTATGTTAACTCCTTAGCACTACTGGCAAAAGCATCACGGTTAGTTTTTTCTACGTAAATTCGTTGGCCCATTTTCAAAAGAAAAACTCAAAACCACATTCATGTGTGCTTTTGAGTTTTTTCTTTCAGTACCGCGAGCGGGACTTGAACCCGCACAGCCATCACTGGCCAAAGGATTTTAAGTCCTTCGTGTCTACCTATTCCACCATCGCGGCTTGAAATCGGCTGCAAAGGTACAACAAAAATTGCATATACGCAAATTCGTATGACTTTTTTTTGAAAAAAGTTCCTCAAGTGGTCTCAAAAAACAGTCTTGTGACCCCAGTGGGGGGGGCTGGTGGACCTTGCTCCACCTACGGTGTCGTAAGCTCTTTGTGACCCCGGTGGGATTCAAACCCACGACCTTCAGAACCGGAATCTGACGCTCTATTCAGCTAAGCTACAGGGCCCGTTGGACTAATCTCTTCTTCCAACTAAGATTAAAATATAATATACCAATGTACCGAGCGATGATAATGCTGCGATTACATATGTATATGCAGCACTCCGCAAAGCAGCAGAAACCATTGGAGTGGTTTGTCGATCTGTAATACCTGCTTGTTCGAGCCATGCAACCGCACGTCGGCTAGCATTAATCTCTACAGGTAAAGTGATGAATGAAAATAAGGTGATAATCGCATATAAAATAGTTCCAGCCATTAAAAGTTGTGGAAATCTCTCCACCATGAAGAGACCTCCCAACAATATCCACGACACATATTTGGATGAAAAACTCACGACAGGGACAAGCGCAGAACGCATGCTGAGCGGTGCATATGCAAAAGCATGTTGCAGCGCGTGCCCACATTCATGTGCCGCTACAGCAGCGGCTGCCACACTATTGGAGTCATAAACACCTTCGGAAAGATTAACCGTTTTATTACGGGGGTCATAATGATCCGTAAGACGACCAGAAGTGGAAATCACTTGAACATCAGTAATACCATTATCACGCAACATTTTCTCCGCGACCTCACGCCCAGTGAGAGGGATATAAACCTTTGAATATTGTTTAAAACGATAGTTCAGCAAAGCACTAACACCCCAGCTAATTAGGGTAACTATGGCAAACAAGATATAATAATAAATCATAGTTGTAAGATTATTTAGATGTTAATTTAATCTTCTTTTTGCACACTTTACATCTGCCATACAGATATAGCGAATAACGTTCTAGTACAAAATTAGCAAGTCGTTTATCTTCTAATATTCTAGAGAACGTAGAGTCTTTCATTTCTCGGATGCGTCCACATTGTTGGCAAATTATAAAAATTGAAGATGTTTTAAGGTAAGACATTTCATACTGTCCCGCCCTCACGCCATATTCCTTCTCTATATGGCGAACGATTCCTGCCTTCTCAAACAATTCAATGGTGTTGTAAACAGTAGCTCTGCTGATAAGCAATTCTGTAAGTGAGTTACGCAAGTCGTCCACAGTAAATCGTTGCAGTTTGCAAGCAGAAGAGAGGATATTAAATCGTTCGGGAGTATAACGCAATTTGTGCTCATCCATATAAGCACATAATTGGTCATAAGCCTTGCGGTATAAATCGTCTTTTCTGTGTGGCATAAATTAAATTTGCTTTATATATGCACGACGGCGTTTATGGTATTTATGTGGGAACACCTCCCAATGGTTGAGATTCTTGAAGTTGGTTTCCATAATCGCCGTTGTTTCAACACGTTGTATTCCATACTTCACGAAATATGGATGTTGGTCCGCAATAATAACAGCATTCAGTCCACGATCTTGGTAATCAGGACGCACAGCAATAATCAACAAATCAAAAGCTTCATAATGGTCAGATCTCAAAGCCTTTAGCAAGTGATACCATCCAAATGGGAATAATTTTCCTTTGGTTTTGCGCAAAGCTTTAGATATATCAGGCATACCAACTCCTACAGCCACGACCTCATCATTTTCATTGACTACGACGGTAACGAAGTCAAAGTTTAGGAGCGGGAAATACATGTCGCGGTATTGTTTCTTCTGCCGATCAGTAAGTGGTTGGAAGTTGTAAAGTTTTTGATATGCTACATCAATCACATCCATGTAGGTGGTGCCGTATTTCTTGACTAACTCTTTTGCATTCTTAACCTTATCCACTCTTACACCACTTCGTTGCTCAACGATTTTAGCCATCCTCCCAAATCGTTCAGGCAAGACTTGAGGAGGATAGATTTGCATCTCAATCCAGTCATTTTCTTTCACCAGTCCATAATCATCTATGTGCTTGACATAGTATGGATGGTTATATAGCGAAGCCATCGGCACTAGATGATCATATCCCTCAATAATCAGTCCTTGGTGATCAAAATCGGTAAATCCAACAGGGCCATTCAGTTTGTCCATTCCTTTGCTCTTTCCCCACTCCACTACAGCATCAAGTAAGGCATTGCTAACTTCCTTATCATCAATAAAATCAAACCATCCGAACCTCACTTTCTTGACCCCCCATTTTGCATTAGCTTCATGGTTAATGACCCCTGCAATTCGTCCAACGGGTTTGCCATCGCGATATGCCATAAAGAGAATATTTTCACATACTTCAAATGCCGGATTCTTTTTTGGATTAAATGTATCCAACTCATCAAGAATGAGCGCTGGGCAAAAATTTTCACAACCTTCATAAAATTCGTTGCCAAATTTTACAAAACGCAATAAATTCAGTTTACTTTTTATTTGCTTAATTTTTACTGCCATAACGATAAAGTCAAATCAAAATTGGTCGCAAAGATAATAGATTTTTTTTGAATATGCAAAAGATATCAGTAAAATAAGCTAAATAACTAATTAATCACTAACTCATAACTAACTAATAACTAACTAATAACTAACTAATGATATATGGAAAAAGGGGAAGAGAGAAAGGGAAAGGCGAGAGGAAAAGGCGAGAGGAAAAGGTGGAAAGGAAAGAGAGACAAGGGGAAGGCGAGATGGTAAAGATGAAAAGGAGAAGAGAAAAAGGGGAAGGTGAGAGGGTATAGGTGGAAAGGAGAAGAGAAAGGTGAGAGGGTATCGGTGGAAAGGGGAAGAGAGAAAGGGAAAGGAGGGGCGGTGTAGAGGTTAGGAAGATAAAGAAAAGCGGAAGAACTATTGCCTATTTCAAAAAAAAGCAGTACCTTTGTCGCGTGGTTAAAAGAATCAAATAGGTTGAGACCATATTACTCGGAATAGACTATGCAAGATTTTGATATATATATTGCTAGATGCCTTCAATTAGCTCGCCTAGGCGAATACTATGTTGCACCTAATCCAATGGTGGGGGCAGTGTTAGTAGAGAGAAGAAAGAAAAGAGTAGAAAGTTCAGATGAGAGACTGGAGGATGAAGATGTGATTTTGGGTGAAGGATGGCATATGCGTTATGGGGGGCCTCATGCTGAGCCAAACTGCTTAAAGAACGCAGAGAATAATCACCCAGAAGGTATTGATTATAAGCGATGTACATTATACGTCAATCTAGAGCCATGTAGTCACTATGGCAAAACACCTCCATGCGCTGAATTGATTATCAAGAAAGGTATTGGCAGAGTTGTGATTGGCTGTCTAGATCCCAACCCACAGGTATCTGGTCGAGGTGTACGCATGCTGGAGGAAGCAGGGGTAGAAGTGCATGTAGGGATATTAGAGGATGAGTGTCGTGAACTGAACAAACGCTTTATTTGTTTGCACGAAAAGAGACGTCCATATGTGACACTAAAATGGGCCCAAACGGCAGATGGATATTTGGATGAAAAAAGAGATGCGGATGGATCATCGAGCAAGGCATTGGTGATATCTACTCCATTAATGAAGCAATTAGTCCATCAGCAACGTGCTGAAAATATGTCCATTATGGTGGGTACGAGAACGGTTCTTCTGGACAACCCTCGTTTGTTAACCACCCACTGGAGTGGAAGGAATCCTATACGTGTGACACTAGACAGACATGGGATATTACCATTAGATAGTAATATTTTTTCTAGCTATTCAGAAACGATTGTATATCGCGAGAACACGGATTGGGATTTTGTGCTCGCCGATTTGGCGCGCCGTAATATCCACTCTGTGCTAGTGGAAGGTGGCACAAAATTGTTAGAGACTATTTTGGCATCTGGGATATATGACGAAGTGCATATTGAGGTTAGCGATTGCAGTCTTGGTGTAGGGAAAGAGGGTGTAAAAGCGCCCAATTATTCAATAACAACTAAACCGCAAGTGATTGACACGCACTTGGTGTACACTGAAAAAAACACATAAAATTTGTGTATTCAAGAAAAAAGCAGTATCTTTGCGAGTTAAATCTGCATTTATGAAGAAAGTCGGGATCATATTAGCCTTAGGCTGTTTGTTGGTTGGCTGTGCAAAATTTAAGCAGCAGCGTATGGATGGTGTAGTAGCCGAGTGTCATGGTGAGACTATTACTCAAGCGGACATTGCTGCTCTGACGGCTGGTTTGACCTCAGAAGATAGTGTTCGCGTAACAGAACAGTATATCCGTCAGTGGGTAACAAACATTCTTGTTTGGGAGGAAGCTAAGTCCCTTAACAGCAAGGAGATTGAACGCAAGGTGGCGGACTATCACCGATCGCTGTGCTTATACGAATGGGAACAGCGTATGGTGAATCAGCGTATGCCTCAGCAGTTGGAAGATAGTATGGTCAATGTCTTTTACGAAGCGAATAAGAGCCATTTCATTTTGCCTGATCCAATCTTCAAGGGATTAGCGTTGATAGTACCCAATGGTGCACCAAATATCAACCAACTACGTGAGCATCTCAAAGACCCATTCAATGAAGAAAGCATTGAATGGATAGAGAAATATGCTTATCAAAATGCTAATGGTTATGAGTTGTTTTTGGAGGACTGGAAGACTAGCAACCAAATATTGCAACGTGTACCATTTGACAAAAACTCCTTCTATAAGCAGTTGAAACAAAAGCAGCAGATTGAGCATCAAGATTCGCTCTATACCTATTTGCTGCAAGTGACAGAGGTGCATCATGGCGGTGACTTTGCGCCATTAGATTATGTTCGTGGTGATATAGAAAAAATGCTGTTAAGTGAGCGTCAAGTAGATTTTCTCTATTCATTGCGCGAGAAGATGTATGATGAAGCTTTAGAACAAGGTAGATTAAAGATATATTAACGTTATTACGAAAGAGTTATCAATATTTGAATGATGAAAATGAAACGATTATTGTTTATCGGCTATTGTCTGTTGGCCATCGGTGGAGCAGCATACGCTCAAGATAATATCATAGACGAGGTTATATGGATTGTAGGTGAAGATGCTATCTTACGTAGTGAAGTGGAGGAAGAACGTTTACGTGCTCAGTATGAAGGTACACCTATTCCAGGTGATCCATATTGCGTCATTCCAGAGCAGCTGGCAATACAAAAGTTGTTTTTGCATCAAGCAGAACTAGATTCTATCGAAGTAAATGAATCTAGCGTAAGTAGTCAAGTGGATATGCGTATGAACTACTACATCTCACAGATTGGTAGTAAGGAAAAGATGGAAGAATACTTCCGCAAGACTAGTAGTGAGATCCGTGAAGAGATGATGACAGGTGTTCGTAACCAAATGATTATCCAGCAAATGCAAAGTAAGTTGACCGAGAATATTGCCCCTACTCCCGCAGAAGTTCGCAGATATTACAATACACTGGTGGCTGATTCCATTCCGATAATCCCGGCACAGGTTGAGGTACAGATACTGAGCATGGAGCCCCCAGTCTCTTTGGAAGAGACAGAGCGCATCAAAGGTCAATTGCGCGAGTTTACAGACCGTGTACATAACGGCAGTGCCGATTTCAGCATGTTGGCTCGATTATATTCGGAGGATGTAGAGTCCGCGAAACGTGGAGGTGAATTGGGTTTCGTAGGGAAAGGTCAATTGGTAAGTGAATTTGCAGATGTTGCTTTCAATCTTAGTGATCCTAAGCGTGTATCCCGCGTAGTAAAAACAGAATACGGTTATCACATTATTCAGTTGATTGAGAAGAAAGGAGATCGAATCAACTGCCGCCACATATTGCTCAAGCCACACGTTTCAGCAGAAGATAAAATCAATGCGATAGATCGTTTAGATTCAATTCGTGGTTTGGTGGTGGATAGTGGTCTGCCATTTGAGGTAGCCGTAGCACGCTATTCAGAAGATAAGAGCACTGTAATGAGCGGTGGTTTGATGACCAATCCTAACACAGGTGCCAGCAAGTTTGAGTATCAAGATCTGCCACCAGAGATAGCAAAACAAATCTACACGATGCAAGAAGGCGATGTAAGCATGCCCTTTGTAATGATGGACCGCGCAAAGAACAAAGAGGTTTGCGTATTAGTAAGACTGAAGACCAAGCGCGATGCACATAAGGCAAACCTGGTGGATGACTTCCAAGTGATTCGTCAGATGCTGGAGCAAAAGCAAAGTGCAGAGACAATTGACCAATGGATTCGTGACAAGCAGAAGGAGATTTATATTCAGATTGACCCAGCATGGCGTGGTTGCGATTTCCAATATCCCAATTGGGTTCATTAAGAATTGAAGATAGGGAAATAGGAACAAGCTCGTGAATGTACGCAATTACATATTAACGATAGGGCTATTACTGATGGGTATTGGTCTGCAAGCGCAGGAACAAGCTCCTCAGATGGTGTACTTGGAACATTCCGAGACATTATCGTTTGATGAACAACGTTTGCCCGATGCCCAGATTTTGCGTGGTAATGTATGTTTTCGTCATGATTCAGCACTGATGTATTGCGACTCGGCATACTTTTTTGATCAACAAAATTCGTTACATGCTTTTGGTCATGTACATTTGATTCAAGGTGATACCATTGAAGGGTTTGGTGATCAATTATACTATAATGGTAATACTAAGTTAGCTAAGTTTCGTAAGCACGTAAAATTGATTCATAATGGTAACATGACCTTAACTACCGACAGCATGAATTATGACCGTGCGAAAAATATTGCATATTATTTTTCAGGCGGAATGATTGAAGACACAATCAATACATTAACCTCTAGATGGGGCCAATACACGCCAGATAATCATCAGGCTTTATTTAGCGAAGATGTAAAATTAGTACAACAGAAGTTTGTGCTGACAAGCGACACCTTGTGTTACAATACAGAAACCTATCAAGCGGACTTAGTGAGTCCCACAAAGATAGTGTATGAGCATGAGACAACAATCTTATCCTCCAACGGTTGGTACAACACCAAGACTGAGCACTCGATGTTGCTCAATCGATCGCAGATTATTCACGCAGATGGTATGACACTAACCGGTGATACTATTTATTACGACAAGGCGGTGGGATATGGCAAAGTACTGGGAAATATGGAAAGTGTAGATTCGACCAATCAGGTGACACTATATGGTAATACAGGAGAAGTATGGGAAGATGGCAATCATGGTTATGTCACCGATAGTGCAATGTTAGTGGAATGGTCAGACTCTACAATGTACTCCTACATCCATGCTGATACATTGTTTACGAATCAGATTCCTTATCAACGTTGTGACTTGATAGCGAAAGATAGCGTTCTGGTAGATTCTGTATGGCAACATCCTGCTCCTGATACCTTATGGGTAGATACCACATACATGCAAGTGCGCGCCCATTACAACGTACGTATCTACCGCGAAGACATACAGTGTGTATGTGATTCGGCACATTATAATGGCCGTGATTCCATCGGCACCTTGTGTGGTGATCCCGTATGTTGGAACGAATCCAATCAAGTATCTTCCGATACCATAAGAGTGTACATCAAGAATGGTACAGTGGATTATCTACATGGTATAGGTAATGCAATCGCAGTAAAGCAAGAAGGGGATAGAGAGTTTGATCAGTTGGCGGGTAAGGAGATGTTTGCATATATACGAGATGGCGACGTGTATCTCGTGGATGTACAAGGCAACGCAGAGACGGTATTTTACCCTCGTGAAGATGATGGTAGTTATGTAGGAGTCAACAGAACACAAAGTAGTTATGTAAAATTATACTTAGAGAATCGCAAGATACATCACATTTTATTTACTACAGCCACTACAGGTGTGATGATACCAATAAACCAGGCGACGGATGAAGATAAGTACCTTGTTACCTTCTTCTGGGCGGAACAAGAGCGCCCGCGTAAGCCAGGTGATATATTCCTCAATCCAGTTCGCACTCCACGTCCCGATGCTTCAGCTATCTCTGCTTCAGCTGAAGAAGAAGATGAGGATGATGATGATGAATAACAAACTGTAAATAGAAATAATGATGAAACGAATATTTGTATTAGTTAGTGTCATCATGGTTACGATGACGAGTATGTATGCAGAAAATTATTTGGGCGTTCAATTAGGTTATGCACGTTCTATCACACGATTGAATATGCCCAATTTAAATAATAAAGAAGCATTAAATCCTACACCATACAATGGTTTGAAGATAGGTGTAGTGTACGACGCAACCATTATCAAAGGGTTTGGCGTGACGATGGGATTGAACTATACATTTGGTGCAAACATTACTGATTGGGTCAAAGAAGTGAGCACTCAGCCAGGTCCCTATCCACAAGTACGTTCACGTGGACAATATCATCAGTTGGAGATTCCTGTGGACTGGCAATACAAGTTTGAGATTGCTCAAAAGACATGGCTGATGCTATACACAGGCCCCACATTGCAGTGTGGACTAACATTTAAAGAAAAATGGTACGTGCGTGCCAATAAAGATTCTGAAGCTGTATCGGATGAAAACAATATTTATTCCGAGCAAGATATGCAAGACTACGCCCTCAAGCGTTTGAATGTCACTTGGGGTATCGGTGCTGGTTTCCAATACGAACGCTACTTCTTGCGCGGAGGATATGATTTCGGTTTGATTAATCCTTATAAGGCCCAATCTTTCAGTAACCAAGACATCCATACTCGTGGTCGTTTTGACCAATGGCAAATCAAATTGGGTATGTATCTTTGGGAATTTTAAAAAAATAATTATTCATTAAACTATAAACTTAACTAAGTACTATGATTCCACGCGAAACAATAGACCGAATATTCGAAGCCGCCAAGATAGAGGATGTCATTGGCAGATATGTAACGCTGAAGAAGCGTGGTGCCAATTTGCTTGGTCTGTGTCCTTTTCATCATGAGAAGACAGGCTCATTTACTGTATCACCCTCCAAAGGCATCTACAAGTGTTTTGGTTGTGGCAAGGCGGGCAATGCCGTCGGTTTTGTGATGGAGATAGAGCAATGTACCTATGTAGAGGCGTTAAAGAATCTCGCACAGATATATCATATTACCATTGAAGAGCGCGAACTGACACAAGAGGAGAAACAGCGTCAGGATGATCGCGAATCCATGTTTGTAGTGAATGATTTCTCTAACAAGTGGTTTCAATCTCAATTGCATGACACAGTTGAAGGTACTGCTGTGGGCATGGCATATCTGCGCCAACGAGGCATACGCGAAGATATTATTAAGAAGTTTCAACTCGGCTACTCTCCTGAAAAAGCTAAGTTGTGGGACGAAGCCAAAAAAGCTGGTTATCAAGATACTTATCTCGTCAATAACCCTGATACACAGATTGGTACGGGTGTTTGTCTAAGGGATGAGCAGGGACGATTGTTTGACCGTTTTCGTGGACGAGTAATATTCCCATTTTTCTCGGTCAGTGGCAAAGTGACTGGCTTTGCAGGACGATTAATCAAGCAGAGTGATAAAGCTGGTAAATATGTCAATTCGCCAACTTCTATTCTCTATGAGAAGAAGCATGAGTTATATGGTTTCTATCAAGCCAAACAAGCCATTAAGCGCGAAGATTGCTGTTATCTAGTAGAAGGACAATTGGATGTTATACAATTGGTTCAATCTGGAATTGAGAATGTAGTGGCTTCGGGTGGTACAGCACTCACCTACCCCCAAATCCGCCTTATTCATCGGTTTACAGAGAATGTGACCATTCTGTACGATGGCGATAATGCAGGGATCAAAGCTGCAGTGCGAGGATTAGATATGATGCTGGAGGAAGGAGTAAATGTGAAAGTGGTGTTGCTACCTGAGAGTGAAGACCCAGATAGTTTTGCTCGAAAACACGATGCAACAGAGGTCTTAGAATATATCAAGCAACACCAAACAGATTTTATTCGGTTCAAGACTAAACTATTGAGTGCAGATGCAGGGAACGACCCTATCAAGCGTGCGGAAATGATTACGCAAATCGTGCAATCAATAGCTATCATTCCTGATATTATCAAGCGACAAATTTACATCAAAGATTGTTCTACTTCTTTGGGTATGCAAGAGTATATTTTAACAAGAAAAGTTGCCGAATTGCGCAAAAAGTATCTTGAAGAACGCAAAAAAAAGTCGGAGAGTATAAGGCAATCGCAAAGTGAGGTACAGGTTCATACGTTACAGGAGGGAGTATCTCCTATAAGTGACTGGCAAGAAGTAAAAGGTGATAAGATTCAGGAACAAAGAGACAAGATCCAAGATTCTGGAAGTTTTTCGCTAAAAGAGCAGAATATTCTTAATTTGATACAGCTGATTATACGCCATGGTGAAAAGGTTATTTATCAGGATTCAAATACAACTGTTTATGCGGGAGAATATATCATCAAGGAATTGCAAAAAGACAATATCACATTAAACAATCCTCTGTATCAACTCATTTTTGATGAATATATAGCTCATTATAAAGAAAAAAATTGGGTAGCAGCCAACTATTTCCAGCACTATCCCAAAGGCGAAGTCAGTCAATTCGCAGTAGATATGCTGGCTGACAAATACCAGTTGAGTCGCATGTATAGCAAGCAAGTGGTATCAGAGAACGTGGTAAAAGAGGTGGAACTACCCACCGAAGCAGACATTCTTCCTGAGTTGGTACAACGCATGTTGTTAGAGTTGAAATATACGATTGTCAATGAACGTATTGATGCCATACAAGCCATGTTGAAAGAGGCAGAGCAACGCAATGATAACGGACTCATACATACAATCCTAGAACAACGACCTATGCTACTTAAGATCCGCCAACAACTCAGCAAAGCCCTAGGCAACCGCGTCATCGTCAGTTAATCAACTAGACACTATGCTATTCAACTCTATCATATATGGTCCTATTCGTTCTCGGCGCTTGGGTGTGTCGCTTGGTGTGAACTTGATGCCAACCGATGCCAAGTTATGCACTTTTGATTGCGTATATTGCGAATGTGGATGGAACCAACCTATTTTGCATCCTCAACTCCCAACTCGCGAACAAGTACGTAAGGAACTTGAATCTCAGCTCTCAGCTCTCAACCATCAACTTGATGTCATCACATTTAGTGGTAATGGAGAACCTACGATGCACCCCGATTTTTTTGGAATCATTCAGGATACTTGCACACTGCGTGATAAATATTGCCCACAAGCGAAAGTTTCGGTATTAAGCAATTCCACGCAACTTGGGCGTTCTGATGTGGTGGAAGCACTGAAGCTTTGCGATAATCGCATCCTCAAGCTGGACTCTGCCGTTGATGCTACTATGCGACTGATTGATAGACCAGTCAATCCCCATCTTACTGTGTCGCAATTGATGAAATGGTTACAACAATTCGATGGCGACTTTACTTTGCAGACATGTTTCTTAAGGGGAAAGAATCAAAACCTAATCATTGACAATACTACACCCGAAGAGTTGCAAGCATGGTATCAAGCCGTGGATAGATTGGCACCAAAGCAAGTGATGATCTATGTCATTGATCGGGCTACTCCCTTGAAGACACTTGAGAAGATTCCCGCGATAGAGATGCATCAAATAGCACAACCCCTGCGTGACAAGGGCATAGACGTGATTGTTAGTGTATGAAAATACTGATTGCTCCACTCAATTGGGGATTAGGTCATGCAACTCGCTGTATTCCCCTCGTTAGGCATTATCTTGCTCAGGGTAATGAGATCGTTTTGGCTGGCGATGGAGATAGTCTTTTGCTATTGCGCAAGACTTTCCCAAAACTGCGTGTGATAGACTTCCCCCCTCTAGATCTGCGTTATACGACTAATGAAGAGCAAAGAGGGTTTTATATCCGTGCTATTTGGAAGTTGCTGCGTTTTACTATAGCTGACCACTATTATTTGCGCAAGATCTTATCCATTGAGTCTTTTGATTATGTTATCTCGGATAATCGTTTTGGATTATTCTCTCGTGAGTCGCATTGCGTGTATATCACGCATCAGTTGTATCCAATATTGCCACATCGTCTGAAAATTTTTCAACCCTTCGCGCGCGCGTTGCACGCGTGCATATATAAAAGGTACAATGAAGTATGGGTGCCCGATTACGCCAATGCCACCCATAACCTCTCTGGGGATCTAAGCCATGGAGGACGTTTTGACAAGCGTGCCAAATATATTGGCCCACTTTCAAGGTTTCAATATTCTAAGGATTTGAAGAGTTCTAATTGTTTGAAAGAAAGAAGTGTTCCCTCCATCCTCATTTTGCTCTCAGGTTTGGAGCCACAGCGCACAATTTTTGAACGGGAGTTGATTGAGCGTTTTGCTCAAACTCCTAAGCCAGTACTTTTGATTAGGGGTAAAGTTGCTGCCTCACATACCACAATCCAAAGGGGCAATATCACTATTCAACCCTCCATCACGGATGAGGATTTGATAGCTGTAACGCAACAAGCCAACCTCATCATTGCTCGTAGTGGCTATTCTACAATCATGGATTTGGAAACATTAGGCGTACTTCACAAAGCCGAATTTCATCCTACCCCAGGACAAAGCGAGCAGGAGTATTTACTGACCCGAATCAATATATTCACGAATTTCCGAATAAACTAAAAGCATACTAAATATACCGAGTGCTAACGGAGTGGTAACGGGAATAATTATGGGATTCAAGTAATAATACACAACTACCTAAAAAAGGGTATTTGTGCTATAAAATTTGTGTAATTGCCAAAAAAGTAGTAATTTTGTAGCGTGAATCAAAAGGCGTCAGAATATATTGAAAACGGGATTCAGATTCAGGAAGTAGATGCTCGTGAGTTGGAGGTGCAATTGGTGCGTACCGCAGCACTGATGGATCGCCATCAGCCATTTGTTGTTCTCCTGACGCATTATCAAGACCTTCTGCAAACCGATCATAGGCTCAACTATCCCCTACTAGGTAAACTTTTTGGTGTCCGTATCGGACTCATTGAGGATAAAGCAGCTATCTTAGCCGAGGAAGAGGGTTTCCGTCATGTGCATGTTGCATATGGCAAAGATATAGAAGAAGCTATTTCACATATCATAGATGTAATCATTACGCTGCCCAATGTGCGCGAGTTATATTCCAAGCGATATATGGCCATTCGCCTGTTGGAACGTCCTGATGAGATGTTGGCACTGCTACCACATTCCGAAGAATTGATTCGCGTAGCCAACCATGAACGCGAAGTGTTGCAGCAGGAATATGGGATGTCTGCTAAAGAAGTGATAGCACAAGCGCGTCGGGGTTTTGTGCATGGTGCACTTGAAGAAACACTCACCCACGCCAAGAATGATACTGGGCACTCATTGGCAGATAAAATAGATAAGGTTCTGACCAACAGATGGTTGGGATTGCCAGTGCTCATGTTGGTGCTATATGTGGTCTTTGAGTGTACCTTTACTTTGGGGGCTTATCCACAAGAGTGGATAGCCAATGGAGTAGAGGCATTGGCAGAATGGCTACGTGGGTTGATGCCGATGGCGTGGTGGAGTAGCATGCTGATAGATGGGGTGGTAATGGGTATAGGTGCTGTATTGGCATTTCTGCCCAATATCATTATCATGTTTTTCTTCCTCAGTATAATGGAAGACTCGGGTTATATGGCACGTGCTGCATATATGATGGATAAAATGATGCACTTCATTGGTTTGCACGGAAGTTCGTTTATCCCGATGCTGATGGGCTTTGGGTGTAATGTACCTGCTATTATGGCTGCTCGTGACATCACTAATAAGAAAGACCGTGCTATCACGATGATGATGGTGCCTTTTATGAGTTGCTCGGCACGCCTGCCCGTGTATATGCTGTTTGTTGGAGCATTTTTTGCCGAGCAAAAAGCGATTGTGATGCTCTCCCTATATGTAATAGGTATATTATTGAGTATTGCATTTGCTTGGATAATGCAACATATGCCTGCATTTCGTCAGCCTAAACATGACTATGTGAGTGAATTGCCACCATATCGTCGTCCGACCTTGCGCAATACGGGCTTGCATATCTGGGAGCGAGTCGCGGACTACTTACAAAAGATACCAGCTGTAATCATTTGGGCAAGCGTGATAATTTGGGCATTGACTTATTTCCCTACAGGCAGTATGGAGAATATGGAGGCAAGTTATTTAGCCACTATTGGTCATTGGATGGAACCCGTGATGCGTCCGCTTGGATTCGATTGGAAGATGTCGGTCTGCTTGCTCACAGGACTACCAGCCAAGGAGGCGATAGTATCCACGATGGGAATCCTTTATCCAGCGGAATCTGCATTATCGGCGTTTACACCAGTCACAGCATATGCGTTTATGGTGTTTGTACTGTTGTATTTCCCTTGCGTGGCTACCATAACTACATTGCGTCGTGAGATTGGGGCAAAGTGGGCATGGTATAGCGTAGCACAATCGCTGGTATTAGCGTGGCTGCTGAGTTTTATGATATATCAAATAGGAAGTTTGTTTTGATTATGAAAGTTACAAAGATTATATTAGTTGTATTTTTGGCTGTACAGCCTTGGGCATGGGCGAGTGCGCATGCGTGGGGTACGGTACTAGATGATAAAGGCGAACCATTGGTAGGTGCTAATGTGTATTGGGCAGGTACCACAGTGGGAGTAGCAACCGATGTAGATGGTCGATTCCAATTAGAGCCCGTAAAGAGCACTAATCTATTGGTTACCAGTTTTATGGGCTTTCACAATGACACGACCGAAGTTACTTCACATAGCGAACTAACGATTGTGTTGGTTAGCGATTTGTTGCTTGAAGAGGTGGATATTGTAGAACGCAAGATGGCTGTGCTTCGTTCGCGCATATCTCCTCTTACTACAGAAACGCTTACTGGTGAAGCTCTTTGTATGGCAGCTTGCTGCAACCTGAGTGAGAGTTTCGAAACTAGTGCTTCGGTGGACGTGGCATACTCCGATGCTGCCATAGGGGCAAAGCAAATCCGTTTGCTCGGATTGAGCGGTACGTATGTACAAATGCTCACCGAGAACACCCCAAATATTCGTGGATTAGCACAGGCATTTGGCATGGAATATATTCCTGGTCCTTGGATGGAAGCTATACAAGTGAGCAAAGGTACTTCATCGGTACTTAATGGCTATGAGGCTATAGCGGGACAAATCAATGTGGAGTACTTGAAGCCGCAGACCCAAGACCCAGTCGCACTCAACGCGATGATTAGTACCGAAACACATGCCGAAGTGAATGTCACTGGCGGGTGGGATATTAACGATAAAGTATCAACTGGTGTGCTTTTCCACGCACAAAATATGTCGCTCGAATTAGATCATAACCACGATGGATTCTTGGATATGCCCAAGAACACCAATATCAATCTGCTCAACCGTTGGTATATCAAAGAGGGCGACTATACGGGACAAATCCTCGTGCGCGGACTGTATGACCGCCGCATAGGTGGACAAACCAAAGATGCGATTGCTGCTATGGATTCGCCATATACTATTGATTTGAACACATGGCGAGTAGATGGATTCATGAAAAACGGCTATGTGTTTGATGCAGAATTGGGTACATCAATTGGTATCATTGCCTCGGCATCGTATCACAATCAACAAAATACGTATGGTCCGCGCCAATGGAACGCAGCGCAAACCAATGCCTACCTGAATGCCATTTTCCAAACCTCGTTTGATGATTCAGCAACTGACCTATGGGATGA
>JAZNKZ010000056.1:0-5263 GCA_045578815.1 Paludibacteraceae bacterium | reverse complement strand
GGTTAGTCCAACAATCGAAGTTTCTCGAAAACTAATTCACAACTATTCTTATTACTCGTCTCGCCCCAGAACTTATTTAGTATCTTCTGGCGTGCGGTTGTGTCCATCGTATAGTCGTTGGTAGAAATTACTTGGATAAGTTCATCAAAAGTATAGACCTTTCTGCCAACAATATTATCTTGAATATCAAAGATAAACTCTCGGCTATTAACATATTCCTCATAATCATAATGGAAAAGTATAACATGCTTATCTGGCATGAGGATGTAATCGTATAATATCGATGAATAGTCAGTAATTAGCACATGGGTGTATGGCAAGATGCAATACATATCCACATTGCCGTCTAAGAAGATAAGGTTGCTATATTCTACCGACTTGTCAATGATGGTATTGGCATGGGGTTTCATCAGTACGCATGCGTTCTGCGCCGCAACGCAAGCATTGAGGGCGTTGAGATCAAATCCGTTGGCAAAACACTCCCGCTGTGAATCGCGCCAAGTAGGCATATACACTAATACAGTATCATATTGCTGGATATGTGCAACCAATTGCTTAGTGGCTTCTGATTCGTATCTCTGGATAAATGCTTCTACTTCTGCCAATGGTTTATTCAAAAGCATATTGCGAGGGCATCCAGTCTGAATACATTGCTTCTTGCTTATACGGAAGGATTGAGAGAATACTCCGTCAAAGAAATCTGTAGTAGATACCATATAGTCTGGACGACGAAATGGTGCAGGATGGAAGAACGTATCTCGGATATCGCGCTGAACATATCGTTTCGCCAAATCGCCTTTGGTAATACCAAACTCAATAGCTTTCATCGGTACACCATGCCATAGATTGACAATCTTTGTACGTCCTGCTAAACAAAAAGCAATATCTGAAGAATAGGAATTAACAAACCAGTATTTACCTCTAAGTGCATACCATAATCCCTTGAGTGACATTACAGAATATGCCTCGTAGCCAAGCGAACGAATGTACTTGACAGTTGATTGCTTAGTAGAAATCCAAACTACTTTTCTATCTGTAATATGCTCGTTGGCATATAGGAAAAGGTATTTTGTGTTATCATTGAACGCACCTCTGTATGAGCCGAAAACGAGAATCTTATCTGTTCGTGGGAATAGATAAGAGATTGGATAGAAAGCATAGCAAAGTAGGTATGCTATGAATTTGGCAACTTGTTTCATTCTCCGCGCAGTTTGTGTAGTGTTTCGTTGATAAGGGTGCTGGATGTACCTTTGGTATATGGGAAATATACTACCTTTGCTCCTACAGCATTGAGGTCTGCTTCTATTTTGTTCCATTTGTCGGTACCTTTCCAATCATCGCCTACGAACATAACGTTGAAATGGTATTTCTCCCACGCTTCCATCTTGTTCATATTCTCTTGTGTAACCACCTCGTCCACGTACTTGATAGCCGCTACAATCTCTTTGCGCTCTTCAAATGGAATGACAGCATGCTTGTGCTTGTAACTAACCAATTCATCGGTGGAAACGCCCACAATCAAGTAGTCGCATTGCGCTTTGGCTTTGCGTAGTAGATTGAGATGACCAATGTGGAATAGGTCATAGACGCCTGTTGTATAGCCGATAGTGATTGGCTCGTACATATTGAGGAATTGCTCAAGGCAGTATAGTTGCCATTTCTGATTGCCCGTGAGTTGGGTCATGTCAATATCGCGACGGAACTCTGGGCGAGTAGGACCTTGCCAATCTTTGAAGTATGCATCTACAGGGCGAGGCATAGGTACTTTATTTGGCACAGGAATCTCAGGGTATTTTATCTGCATCAGTTCGCGGATAAGATACTTGGATTCGCCATTGCGTACACGTGTCAAATCCAATGCATCTGCCATACGGAGTAGAGCATATGGGTCGGTATATGGCATCTCCGCAGCAGCAAAAGCGTTGTAATACGAACTGGAGGACTCGCAACTGAAGATATCATCCATAAAGTGAAGAAAGTCTATTTTCTCCCCTTGGCGATAACGCTCGTACAAGTACGACATATCTACAGGTTCTCTCAGTACGCGCGCAGGGTCAAGGAATGTATAGCGTTTAGCAAAATCCTCTACCGTCCAATCTTTGGAAAGCAATTGGTCCATACCTCCAAAGATCAGGTCGCTACTCTCGCCCACAATCAAGCGAGTAACACCATCTGCTTTGGCTTGTAGGGCTGCCTGATAAAGTTGTGGTTCGATAGAATGAACAGGGGCGTTCTTCTTGCGCATTACAATAGGCAGATACTGCTCCACCGTATGCCAATCTATGTCCACATAATGTAAATTCAGACCATAGTATTGAGCGTAATACTCTGCACGTGCAAGTTCTTCTTTTTGATATTCACCACCTAAGAAACGGAAAGTATAGGCATCGCAGCCACGCATATAGGATGCTAAGATGGCAGAGTCCATACCACCAGAAAGGCAGATACCCAGTTTCTCGCCTTTGAGCGAATCAAAGACTTTTTGAATGGCCTTGTCAATATCCTCTGCTGTATGCACGTAGGTTAACTGCTCAGGATTAGGCAGAGGTATATTTTCGTGATGAAGTCCTTCGTAAAAGTCCATGCCTTCGCGCTCTATATAGCGGAAAGCCAAGTAGGAACTCATGCAGAAATTCTTGTTGTTCATGTTATATATCTTCTTTAAATGTTATTTTCTTGTTTTGTTCTTCGCCCTCCATAATGTAGATGGGTACCTCAGGCATGTGCTCATGCACTATACCGCAATCATCTGTGGCGGGAAGATGAGCCGTAGCGCAGGCTGCGGTGCTAAGGTCGGTTACTCCCAATGCTTTTGCGTATGCTTCGGCAATCAATGACAAGCGGAAGGCTTGTGGCGTTTGCGCACGCATGATGGTAGCGCGATTCGGAATACGAGCCACCTTACCATCCTTCATCTCATAAACTGTGTCTGTGGAAGGTATAGCTACTACTACTGCTTCGTGCTCTTCGAGGGCTTGGCAGACGTTGGATATAATCTCTTGACTCACGAAGGGACGGGCTGCATCGTGGAGGAGCAGGTTGGTTATTGGTGTAGGGTGTAGAGTGTAGGGTGTAAAGGCACGAATTGCATTCACACTGGATTCTCAACGTTCTTTGCCGCCTGGGATGATGTGGCGGACTTTTTGCCATGCATTAGCGAGAAGCATTTGTTCGGCATGCATGATATAATCGGGGTGCATTACAATGCACACCTCATCAATGCAATCGGCTTGCTCAAAGGCACTTACTGCATTCTCCAATACCGAACGACCATCTGCGAGAGGCAACAATTGCTTTGGCAACGTGCCTCCAACACGTGCGCCAATACCTCCTGCTAATATGACTGCGATGTTGTACATGGTGTAGTTTAAAGTGGTGTAGAGTTGTTTTTAGCGGCGAGAATCATTTCGCAGAGTTCGCGGATGGCACCATCGCCGCCGTTTTTGGTGAGGTGGATAATGCCTGGGACGGCTTTCACTGTGGCTACGGCGTTGGCGGGGCATGCGGCTACACCTGCATGTTGCAAGAGATCAAGGTCATTGACATCATCGCCCACAAAGCAGACATTTTCCAATGTGATGCCCAACTCCTTACAAATTTCATTGGCAGCGTCTAGTTTGGTCATCTTCACACCGTCCACTACGCGACCGACACCTGTATATATATATTCCAAACCAAGTTTCTGTCCTCGTTTCAAACCAATGGCTGTGTTCTCGCTGGTGAGGATTCCGCAAGGGATACCTGCCTTGCGAAGCAAGACAATACCCATGCCGTCATATACGCAAAAGCGTTTGAACTCGTCACCGCTCTCGGTGTAGTACATACCTCCATCGGTCATACAACCGTCCACGTCAGTTAAAAAAAGTTTGATATTTTTCATACGGATTACTATTTATCGTCCGCAAAGGTAGTTATTTTTGTCAATATAAACAAACAAAATTACAAAAAAATGTATATCTGCAACAAAAAAAGTAAATAGTACTTTGCTAAATTGTATTTTTTTTGTACCTTTGCAAACTGAAATTGTAAATAGTCAAATTAGAAATATCATGAAGTGTCTTATTATTGGTTCAGGTCCTGCTGGTTATACCGCAGCTATTTATGCTTCTCGTGCTAATCTTCATCCTGTACTCATCGAGGGTATGCAGGTGGGTGGTCAGTTGATGATTACTACTGAGGTGGAGAATTTTCCAGGTTATCCAGAGGGTGTAGAACCTTATCAAATGATGGATGACATGCGTCGTCAGGCAGAGCGTTTTGGTACCGAGTTTGTGTCAGGTATGGTTACCAAGGTGGATTTCTCTTGCTCTCCCAAAAAAATATGGGTCGAGGATGAAACGCTGTATGAAGCTGACACTGTGATTATTGCCACGGGTGCGAGCGCGAAGTTCTTGGGTATTCAATCGGAGGAAGACTATAAAGGTCGTGGTGTATCGGCATGTGCTACGTGCGACGGCTTCTTCTATCGCAAGAAGACGGTGGCAGTAGTAGGTGGTGGTGATACTGCTTGTGAGGAGGCAAACTATCTGGCAGGTCTGTGTGAGAAGGTCTATATGATTGTGCGCAAGCCCTATCTACGTGCTTCGGATATTATGCAGAAACGCGTATTTGACAATCCAAAGATTGAGATTCTTTTTGAACATAATACGCTGAAACTCACGGGAGAAACAAAGGTAGAAGGGGCTGAATTAGTGTATAAGAAAGATACGCCCGAGGAGGAGATTCGTCATATCGCTATTGATGGTTTCTTTTTGGCGATTGGCCATAAGCCAAACACCGATTTGTTTGCTGATTATCTCACGCGCGATGCAGAGGGGTATATCATAGTAGAGGGTGACAGTCCTCGCACGAATGTGGCTGGTGTATTTGCCGCAGGCGACTGTGCTGATCCTCATTACCGCCAAGCTATTGTGGCGGCTGCCAGTGGATGTAAAGCGGCTATGGAAGCAGAGAAATATCTGGCATCGATGGCATAAAATTGGCAAAAAATACATAAAATAGCTCACAAATATGAAAATTGTGGGCTTTTTTTTGTGTATCTGCAATATTTTTTGTACCTTTGCACCGACATTTATGGTCTATAACTAACTGGATACAAACCGTATCCGCTAAAACGATTAAATTAAGATGAATATTGTAAGAAAGGAGATTACTCTCCCTGATGGGCGTGTGATTACGCTCGAAACTGGCAAGTTGGCTAAACAAGCCGATGGCGCTGTGATGGCTACACTCGGAAATACCATGTTGCTTGCCACTGTTTGCT
>JAZNKZ010000055.1:0-11974 GCA_045578815.1 Paludibacteraceae bacterium | reverse complement strand
ATCTGGACGGAAATCGCGCACAATCTTACGTGCTTGTATCATTGAGCGTACTAGGTCAATCACTACGCGGATATTCTTCCATGGGCGACTACGGTCAAACCCCTTGACAGGCAGACCGATAATCTTATATCCTGCTTGTGGCACACGTTCCATCTCCATACGTCCAAGTGCTCCCACAAAGAGAATTTCACAATTCGGTTCTGCTTCACGCAATGCATTTGCTATGCTTACGGCAGGAAAAATATGACCTCCCGTACCGCCTCCAGAAATGAGATATTTCATAAGTATTAAATTTTTTGATAATTATTTGAGAATATTAATATAGAGCGTCTACAACTTCTGCATTTATTCACTCTATATGTATTTCTGGTACATCTTCTTCGCTCGCAGCTGTTGCTGATTGTTGACGTGCATGCAGCTCGTTTTGCTCACGGGCAACACACATAATAATTCCAAAATACAAACTAGTAATTAACACACTTGTTCCTCCACGGCTTATCAAAGGTAATGGCTGCCCCGTCACAGGACCAATACCCACTGCTACCAACATGCTCACTAAAGCCTGACAAGTCAGCATCAACGCCAGTCCCATGACCATCAACATGGCTGCATAATCAGCATATTTACTACTACTCAAACACGAACGAAAAAGAATAGCCAAATACAACAGCATCAAAAATGTGGCTCCAACAATACCCCATTCTTCGACTATAATTGCAAAAATATAATCAGAAAATGCCTGAGGTAAAAAATTACGCTCTTGACTATTACCTGGCAACACCCCTATAGGTGACACTCCACCACGTGCTATGGCCACTTTGGCAATGGTACGTTGATAATTCTCATCATTTAGTTTGACTTCTTCATTCGGAGTTTTTAGTTCCTCTATCATATAATCCACACGTTTCACCCAGACTGTAGCACGTTTCATCACACCTTCCACTCTACGGTCGGATTTAACATATCGGTTCTCAATGTAAAAATAGCCACTTAATAATAAGACAACAGCCACAAGGATTGTTGTTCCCCAATACTTAATATGTACGCGAGCCAAAAAGAACAAAAGAAACACAATTCCCCCTAATAATAACGCTGTAGACAAGTTACCCACTAGTATCAAGCCACAGACAAGCACAGTTAATCCCAATACAATGAAAAATATCTTTTTTTGGCTATCGTTATTCTTAATGCGACTCAACAAGTCGGACACCACCAATATGAGTGATAATTTTGCGATCTCTGAGGGTTGAAATGTAATACCAAATATTCTCAACCAACGCTTAGCACCATTTATTTCCACACCCATATTAGTAAACGTCAGCAACAATAACACGATAGAGATACCCAACCCTGCATAACTGCAGATTCGTATAAACTTACTAGGAAGAAATTGCAACGTGAAAACCAACACTACTCCCACTGCAATAAACAACATCTGCTCCAAAATAGGTCCCAATGTTGAACTACCCTTTTCAAATGCCAAACTACTACTCGCGGAAAACAATGCTAATATCGCTGCTATAATCAATATAGCAAATAAAACCCAGTATACTTTATCCACGTATGAAAGTCGTTGGCGGATTTTCTTTTTATAATCATCTAGTGTCATGATTTTTTATACTTTAAAGGTTATAGACTGCGTACAGCTTGCATAAATTGTTCACCACGGTCTTCATAACTCTTGAAGAGGTCAAAACTTGCGCAGCAGGGCGACAGCAATACGGTATCTCCTTCGTTGGCTACCTCGTATGCCGATTGTACAGCATCAGCAAGGTTGTCGGTAGAGATGTACGTGAGGCGATGAGGCGATGAGGCGATAGGGCTATAACCCAATGCCTCAAAGTGCTGAATCAGTTTGCGATTGTCCTTTCCCATGAAAATCAGCGTGTGGCATTTCTCTTGTACCAACGCATCAATCTCGCTGTAGTCGTTGCCTTTGTCGGTTCCACCGAGAATAAGCACGGTAGGAGTAGTCATGCTCTCCAATGCGTACCAACAGGAGTTCACATTCGTGGCTTTGGAGTCATTCACATAGCGCACCCCTTTCACCGTAGCCACATATTGCAGACGATGGTCCACGCCTGCAAACTGCTGCAGACTCTCACGAATCACATCGTTGTGGATATTCAATATCTGTGCTGCCAAACCTGCAGCCATCGAGTTGAGTTGGTTGTGTTTGCCCTTTAGACTCAGTTCTTCGAGCGGCACACGCAATGGTGCCACATCTGGTTTGACGCTCACTACCAAGTGACTGCCATCGGTATATGCCACGTTCTGCTCATTGCTGCCGAATGGATACAATGTTGCCTGTGGTTGAATACGCGCAATCTCGCGATTGATGACTGGGTCTTCGCTCCAGTAGATAAACGCATCCTTGCTCGTTTGGTTGCGCGTGATACGGAACTTCGCATCCACATAATTCTGGAACTGATGGTCATATCTATCCAAGTGGTCAGGCGTGATATTGAGCAAAATGGCAATATCCGCACGGAAGTCGTAGCAGTTGTCTAGTTGAAACGACGAGAGCTCAATCACATAGTACGCATGGTCTTCTTGTGCCACTTGCAATGCCAACGAATTGCCGATATTACCTGCCAAACCCACGTCCAATCCAGCACGACGTAGCATGTCAAAAATCAGCGAAGTAGTTGTGGTCTTACCATTCGAACCCGTGATACAAATCATCTTGGCGTTGGTGTAACGCGCAGCGAACTCAATCTCCGAGAGGATAGGCGTGCCTTGTGCTATGAGTTGCTTCACCAGAGGGGCCGTGAGTGGAATACCCGGCGACTTAATCACCTCGTCAGCATCAAGGATGAGTTCGGGCGTGTGCTTGCCCGACTCCCAAGCAATGTGGTGCTGGTCAAGCAGGGCTTGGTACATGGGAGCAATCTCTCCCATATCACTCACAAACACTTCCATACCTTTGGCTTTCGCCAGTATGGCAGCTCCTGTGCCCGATTCACCTGCACCTAAAACAACAATTTTCTTCATAATTAGGTTAACGTATTTTAAGGGTTAATATAGCCAATGCCGCTAAAATCAAAGTCACGATACAGAAGCGCAACACAATCTTGCTCTCATGCTGCAACGGACCTTTGCCTTGGAACAACACTTTGCACGTAGGGTCGTTGCGGAGCACTTGATCCATAGAGGTGCGGTAGTGGTCATGCAGCGGAGTACGCTTCCACACACGCAAGTGCATGCCTTTCTTCTTGGCAAACTTATATACTTGCGTCTGAACAATCACGCTCACGCTCTCCATCAAAAAGATGCCGCACAAGATAGGCAAAAGCAACTCTTTATGGATAATCACAGCGCACACACCAATAATACCTCCGATCGTTAGACTACCTGTATCGCCCATAAACACTTGTGCTGGGAAACCATTCCACCAGAGGAAACCTACGAGTGCCCCTACAAACGATGCCATAAACACTACAAGTTCTTCGCTACCAGGGATATACATCACATCAAAATAGTCAGAGAACACCACGTTGCCACTAATATATGCCAGTACAATCAACGCCACACCAATGATTGCCGAGTTGCCTGCACACATGCCATCCATACCATCATTTAGATTGGCCCCATTGCTCACAGCAGCTACTACCAATATCGTGAGAACAACAAAAAATATCCATCCTGCCTTGTACTTATTCGTCTCACCCATAAACGAAAACATATCCGCATAATTGAAGTTATGTTCTTTCACAAATGGAATGGTAGTGCGAGTAGATTTAACTTCTGGTGATTTCTCAAATACCGTGATATTATTCTCAATATGCGATGTAACGCGCTCATTCATAACGGCTTCAGGACTATAGCGAAGTGTCAACCCCACGATTAAACCCAAAAGGATTTGCCCTGCAATCTTCACCCAGCCATTCAGACCATCCTTGTTGCCTCGGAAAGTCTTGATATAGTCATCTGCAAAGCCCAAAGTGCCCAAAATCAGCGTAGTAATGAGCATCAAAATCATATACACATTACTCAACTTTCCAATCAACAAGCATGGAATTAGCATAGCTGCAATCAACACCACACCTCCCATCGTAGGCACACCCTTTTTAGCAACATTGAATGGATCTACCTTCTCATCGCGTTGCGTTTCAGAGATGTTTTTGCGTTTGAGCAATTGGATAAACCATTTACCCACCCAAATGCTGATACACAGACCCATCACTCCGGCCACTATCGCACGGAACGAAATGTAGTTCACCAATCGTGCCCCAGGCACATCACCTAATAACTGAAACAATTCGTATAGCATATATCCTTGTCTTTAAAATCTAAACTGTAGCCGCTTTGCGGCATTCTCTAAACTATAAACATCCCTTCACCACTTCATGGTCATCAAAGTGATGTTTCACTCCTTTAACTATTTGATAATCTTCGTGTCCCTTGCCTGCCACTAGTATCACATCGCCCTGCCGAGCCAAGGTACAAGCCGTCTTGATAGCCGACTCACGATCTTCTATGATCAGTGTATGGCGCAACTCCTCGTTGGTCAACCCAGCTGCCATGTCATTTAGGATATCAGTAGGTTCCTCATCACGAGGATTATCGGATGTCAAAATCAGTTGCGTACTCAATTGATACGCACTCTTCGCCATAATCGGACGTTTACCTTTATCTCTATTGCCACCGCAACCCACCACTGTAATCACTTGTGCTGGGGCTAATTGTTTATCCACATTCGCTGCCACAATCTCATTGATCGTCTTCAGCACATTCTCCACCGCATCAGGAGTGTGCGCATAATCAATCACTGCCGTCCAACCCTTTGGAGAACGAATGGTCTCAAAGCGTCCATTCACAGGTTGCAACCCACTCAAGATACGCAACACTTCCATCGCATCTTCACCCAATGCCACAGCAGCACCATAAATCAGTAATAAGTTGCTTACATTGAAACGACCTACCAATGGCACAAACACTTCCGTATTCACCGCACCCAACGTACTCTGAACACGCAGTAGCATACCTTCGAATCCCTCCTCCAGTATCTTGCCACGGAAATCCGCCATACTGTTTGTAGAATAAGTCAGCACGCGACCGCGACAGTTTTGCATCATCACTAGTCCATTCCTATCATCAATATTCGTTATCGCAAACGCCTCTTTGCCCAATCGGTCAAACAACAACTTTTTTGTATCGCGGTAATTATCAAACGTTTTGTGATAATCCAAATGGTCGCGCGTCAGATTCGTGAACAACGCACCCGCATACTCCAAACCTGCAATACGCTCTTGAGCGATGGCGTGGCTACTTACTTCCATAAATGCGTGTGTACAACCTGCTGCTACCATCTTAGCAAGCAATGCATTCAGTTCCAACGCATTAGGCGTAGTATGAGTAGCAGCGATCACTTCATCATTAACATAATTCACCACCGTCGAGAGCAAACCTACTTTATATCCTAATGCCTTGAAAAGTTTATATAACAACGTTGCCGTAGTAGTTTTACCGTTCGTACCGGTTACTCCCACCAACCGAAGGGATACCGAAGGCTTACCGAACCAATAGTGCGCCATCTTACCCAATGCTTCATCGCTATTTTTCACCAAAATATAACATATCCCATCTTCCTTGATATATTCCTCTTTCTCCAATACCACCGCCACAGCACCATTAGACACACATTGTTCTATATAGACATGTCCATCCACCGCCGTTCCTACTTGGGCAACAAACAGACAACCCTTACCTACACGGCGTGAGTCAAACTGAATATCAGTTACTTCCTGATTCACATCGCCCTGTACGCGCAATACATCAATTTGGTTAACTAACTCCGAAATTTTCATGTCTTTTTATGCTGTTTATTTATTCACAATCAATATTTTTTCATCTTTCTTATACACATATTCACCCGAGTATGCCATGGTCTTTTCTGCTATTTGACGAACCACCGAACCACAATCCAAACCCGCATCATAGGGCCACTTAGGTGCATGAATCACGCATATACACGAATATTGTGGATCCTCTGCTGGAAAATATCCTACAAACGACATGCGGTGCTTCGTCTTTTTATACCCAGCTTCTAACACCTGTGCCGTACCTGTCTTACCTGCAATAGTCACTAAATCGCTTTGCGCCTTACGAGTTCCCCATGGACTTACAGACGCTGTACCTAAATCATTATCCCATACTACGTCGTACAAACATTCTTTAATACCCCTCAATGTAGACGCATCGCATAAACTACTTTTCACAACACTCGTCTCAAATTCCTCAACAATCTCCCCATTCCGTCGAATCTCCTTCACAAAAACAGGAGTTATCATCTTTCCTTCGTTCGCAATACCATTGTAAAACATCAGTATCTGTAACGGACTTAATTCCACCGAATACCCGTATGCCATCTTTGAGATGGTCACAGTATCATTAGGAATTTTTATCAACGATTGTTTTGCACCAGGTATCGTATAATCAACACTATCACTCAACCCCATATTTTTCAGTTTCTTCACAAACTTCTTTGCGCTTCCATCATACCCTCCAGTAATAATTTTAGCTAGCGCAATATTACTACTCGTAGCCATCGCTTGACGGATAGTATATACCGCATTCCGAGGGTGAGCATCTACGATATTTGCACCATGATACAACCAACCCAAACTATCTACACGAATCGTATCTTTCATCTCTATTTTGCCATCATCCAATGCCGCCATCAGAGAAATTGTCTTAAATGTCGAACCAGGCTCCATACGTACAACAGCGTGATTCGCCACCTCATAGTAAGCTGAACCATCTTTTGATCTATCCAAATTACTCATCGCCTTGATTTCGCCCGTCTGTACATCCATCAGCACGACACATCCCCATTCTGCTTGAGTATGCTCTAGTCTTTTGCGAAGAGACGCATCACATATATCCATCAAGTTAGCATCAAAGGTGGTATGCAAGTCACAGCCATTTTCC
This sequence comes from Paludibacteraceae bacterium, assembly GCA_045578815.1. Lineage (GTDB taxonomy): Bacteria > Bacteroidota > Bacteroidia > Bacteroidales > Paludibacteraceae > Colicola. The sequence continues at coordinate 5,041 of JAZNKZ010000055.1, read as the reverse complement.
GCTTCACGAATAGGTACATTCTGCCAACCACCTGCTATCCTCTGGCGCACACTCATACCATCCTTACCACGCAAATACGAGTCATAACGCATCTCCAGACCCGATTTGGGCTCACCACTTGCTGCAAATATATCACCTATCGCTCTACTACTCAAACTATTAAATGGCTTTTCTCGCAAATTCAAATCCTCTGCATAAAAACCACTTTTATATACTCCTCGACGAACCAATGGCAATTGATTGATCGCCTTCAACTGTGTGTAAGAGATGCGCTCCTTGCTCAGTTGTACAATTCTTCCTTTACCCTTATTACTTCTATAAGCATCCACCATTCGTTTGCGATACTCCACCTTGCTTTGATCTCCTACAATCTTGCTCAATCCGGCTGCTATACTATCTACATAGTCCCAAAACATCTCGCCATTATTCATATGCAAAGCCTCTACACGAGTATCCATGTATATACGATATTGTGGCACACTACTAGCTAGCAAACGACCTTTACAATCAAGTATGTTTCCACGTATTGCTCTGATAGGCTTGTAGTTATCCTCACGATTTACAACACCCTCCCATTTCTCACGTTGAGCTGTCTGTAATACAATGATACGAACAAACACTACGCCAAATAGCATTGCTATCACGACAAATACAATAGCAAAGCGCAAAACTGTATTTTTCAAATTCTCACTCATTGTATTCTAATCACTGGAGTTTTATTTTCTTTCACTTTGCTCCCTTTTGCTTCAAGCATACTAATTATTGAAGACTGACGACTCTTATTCATCAACTCCGAATTCACAGTCATTTGAGTCATCTTTACATCTAATAATTCTTTTTGCAAATCGCTCAACATGCGTTGTTGGCGTTGAGATTGATAACCACTGTAGATATATAAAAATATCAACACACTGATCATCGCAATCAGTTTGTACTTACTCTTGAACCACTCTTGGTTCAACACGTTGCCACTTAGGACATCTTTCAAGGAATATTTCATAGTTTATCTCTAGTTTGGTTGGTTTATATTTTTTCTGCTACACGCAACTTTGCACTTCGAGCTCTTGGATTGCGCTCTATCTCTTCCACACTAGCCGTCAAGCCTTTCTTAATCACTCTAAATGGACTCAATATATTACCATAAAAATCCTTTTCTATCGTACCATCTAAATTGCCTGAGCGCAAAAAGTTTTTCACTATCCTATCTTCTAGCGAGTGATAAGTCAATATCGCTATCCTACCTCCTGGTTTCAGCAAGTCCTTCGCTGCTAACAACATCTCTCTCAGCGCACCCATCTCATCATTCACCTCTATACGTAACGCTTGAAACAATCTTGCCAACTCCTTCTTCGCCCCTGCTGGTATATCTAACTCATGATATCCATTATCCAATAGCTGCGGAGCGGTGTCCATTAGCCCAACACGGCGGCCCATAACTACTTCCACCAACTCCTCTGTCCGCTCTATTGCTTTCTGCCCTCGTGCTTTCACAATCTTCTTCGCCAACTGGCGCGAGTTATTTATCTCACCATATATATATAGTACGCGCGCTAGTTCTTCTTCGCTGTAATTGTTCAGAACATCCGCCGCCGTCTTACCTCCCGTCTGATTCATTCGCATATCCAATGGGGCAGAGAAACGAAAACTAAATCCTCTTTCTGGACAATCAAAATGGTGGAACGATACTCCCAAATCTGCCAATAAACCATCTATCTGCTCCACACCATAGTAGTCCATGAAGTTCCTCAAATAACGGAAATTCCCATGCACAAACTGCCAATTGTCTTGGTGCATTGCATTTTGCAAAGTGTCTACATCTTGATCGAAAGAATACAACTTGCCTTGTTCGCTAAGTTGCTGTAAAATCGCCCTCGAGTGTCCACCGCCACCGAAGGTCACGTCCACATACAATCCATCGGGTTGAATATTCAACCCTTGGATTGTCTCTCTCAGCATCGCGGGAATGTGATAAATCTCATTCATAGTTGGTTAGGTTTAATTTATAGTTTAGGCTGGGATTTCATGCGTATCCTGATGCGCTCGGCCAAGTCTTTTTGTGGCATTTGCTTCTCTGCGAACACGGTTGGGTTCCATATCGCAAAGCGGTCCAGCATACCAACGAATAGGATATCTTGTTGTGCATCAATCATTTCCAAAGTTCTCTTTTGCAGCAGCACACGTCCTTGGCTATCCATATCCAACATCTCTGCCTCCGACATAAACTGCATCAAGATCATCTGATCTTCTGGGTCCCATTCATCCAACGCTTCGCGCAACTCGCTCACCTTCTTGTGCCAAACGTGTTCGGGATAGAAGACAACACACTCATTATCAGTATCTCTACGCATCACAATTTGCGTAGAACCCATCTCTGCAAGTATTTTTCTGTAACTTGCAGGAACAAACACGCGACCTTTTCCGTCCAACCGTGCTTCTATGTTTCCAATAAATGTGTTCATAATTTTCAATTTTAATTTCTAACAGCCGAAGGCGGTCTAACAACGTAGTGGTCCGACTTCTGACAGCCTTTAGGCGGTCTTTCTCTGAATTCCGCTGCAAAGTTACAAAAAATATTTCATATTCCCCACATTTCCCCACAAAAAATTTTTCAACAACCTTTTCAACATATTTTTAAAATAATTATCAACAGTCCAACAATCTAATTATCAACTAGATACAAAACTTATTAAAACTAGTGGGGAAAAGTGGGGCAACAATCCTTTCGTATTCTCTTTTTTTCACCTATAACCTTTAGCCGCTTGAAGTCTCCTATATCCCATAGCCCATAGGGCGCCCAATAAACAGTGCCCAATCCTTTCACCATCCCATTTTCACCTTTTATTCCTTAATCATGCACGTATAAATCTTTAGTGATTCTTTAGTTATTCTTTAGTTATTCTTTGGTTATTCTTTAGTGATTCTGCTATCTTCACCGAACGATCAACCAAACAATTACGCCCTTTACCCAATATCCAATAGGCGGAACGCCGTCCCATAGTCCAACGGGCGTCCCATAGTTCGTTATGCGAGCGTCCATTATCCCATTGGGCGTCCTATATCCAGCAAATAGCGAAAAAAACCACTATTTGCTTGCACATCCGCAAATTTTGTTGTACCTTTGCACATTATTTACGAGATTGTATCATATGAACGAATTTTTAGAACTCGAAGAGCAGGTACTCCGTATGATCAAGACGGTCTATGACCCCGAGATACCTGTCAACATATACGAATTAGGTCTTATCTATCGCATCGACCTCCCTGGCGACGGTATCTGCAATATCGATATGACCCTCACCGCACCCAACTGCCCTGCTGCAGACTTCCTCGTGGAGGATGTCAAGCAGAAAGTCGGTTCAGTAGATGGTATCAACGAAGTAAACGTAAACATTGTCTTCGACCCCGAATGGAACAAAGACATGATGTCCGAAGAAGCCAAACTCGAACTCGGCTTCCTCTAAACCACAACACACAACCCTAAACAATTCTACACCACGCAATGCTCTACTTCCTCTCCGACGCACACCTTGGTTCGAGGGCGATTGACAACCCTATCGCTCATCAGCAAACCGTCATCTCCATGCTCAACGAAATGGAGAAGGATGCCACAGCCATCTACCTACTCGGAGATATCTTCGATTTCTGGTGCGAGTACTTCTGGCGCGACCGCAGCAAAGAGCAATACCGACCTATCCTCGACAAACTTAAGTCACTCACCAACAAGGGTATACAACTTCACTTCTTCATTGGCAACCACGACATATGGACGTTCGGTTGGCTTGCCAAACAAACAGGCGCAATCATACACCGCAAGCCCGAAACCATCACCATCCACGGCAAACGCCTCTTCCTTGCTCATGGCGACGGGATCGTACCTAGCAACTATCTTGCTCAGTTATCTAAGAATATCCAGAAGAAGATTCGCAACTTCATTTTCCTGCGCAAGATTTTCCACAGTCCCTTCTTACAAACGCTTTTCCGTTTGCTCCCCCCTGCTTGGGGCAACGCTTTCGGCTATAACTGGGCAAAAAACAGCCGTCTGAAGGAGTTAGCTCGCCCTTGTCCATACAAAGGAGAGGACAAAGAGGAATTAGTACTTTTTGCCAAAGAGCAAGAGAAACTAGGCAATCACCACGACTACTACATCGTTGGCCATCGCCACATCGAACTTGACTTGATGCTCAGCCGCGATAGTCGCATCATCATACTTGGCGACTGCTGGCAGCAGTTCACCTACGCCCAAATGGACAACCAAGGCAACACCACACTACACAATTCTACACCACTCTAAACAATTCTACACAACACTATGCACACTCGACAACAACAACTTGCAGCTTTCGACCGACTACTTACGGTCATGGACGAACTCCGAGAAAAATGCCCATGGGATAGAAAACAAACCTTCGAATCCCTCCGTCAGAACACCATCGAAGAGACCTACGAACTGGCGTCTGCTCTCATTCAAAACGACATGAATGAGATCAGCAAGGAACTCGGCGACGTACTGCTACACGTGGTCTTCTATGCCAAGATTGGCAGCGAGCAAGAAGCTTTTGATATAGCTGACGTATGCAATAAAATCTGCGACAAACTCATCTTCCGCCATCCACATGTGTATGGCGAACAGGCAGCCAAGAATGCAGAAGATGTCTGCAAACTTTGGGAACAAGTCAAACTCAAAGAGAAAGATGGCAACAAGACCGTCCTCGCAGGCATCCCTGATGCACTACCTGCCCTTGTCAAAGCATACCGCATGCAAGACAAAGTAGCAAATGTAGGATTTGATTGGGAGAAACGTGAAGATGTATGGGCAAAAGTGAAAGAGGAAATCGCTGAGTTCGAGGCAGAAGTCGAGAATATGGACGAGGAGAAAGCCACAGAAGAAATGGGCGACTTGTTCTTTGCGCTCGTAAACGCTGCTCGCCTATATAAGATTCGCCCTGACAACGCACTCGAAAAAACCAATATCAAGTTCCGCCGCCGCTTTGATTATATCGAGCAACAGGCAAAAGAAAAGGGTCTATCCCTCAAAGAGATG
>JAZNKZ010000054.1:0-3251 GCA_045578815.1 Paludibacteraceae bacterium | reverse complement strand
CGTACAGCAACCGGTGTTCGCGGTATGACACTCGATGAGGACGGTCAGGACGAGGTTGTAGGCATGATTGTAATCAACGATGCCGAGTACGAGAACATCATGGTGGTATCAGAGCAGGGTTATGGTAAGCGTAGCGATGTGGAAGAGTACCGCATCACCAACCGAGGTGGTAAGGGTGTGAAGACACTCGATATCACCGAGAAGACCGGTAAGCTCGTGGCTATCAAGACTGTGACCGATGACAATGACTTGATGATTATCAACAAGTCGGGCGTGGTAATCCGTCTGAAAGTGGCTAACGTGCCTATCCAAGGCCGTGCTACACAGGGTGTACGACTCATCAACCTCGGTAAGCGCAACGACCAAATCAGTTCGGTATGTAAGGTGACTTCAGAGACAGAGGAACCTGAGGTACAAGATGCTGAGGTAGTAGAAGGTGAAACTCCTGTAGTGGATCAGCTTGAGAACACTGAAGAGGCGGCAATTCAAGAACCGACTAACGAATAATATAGTTTAACAAACATAATCAATAATCACTAAATCATTAAAGGTATGAAAAAAGTATTATTATTTATGGCTGCAGCAGTGATGTCAGTATCCATCACATTTGCACAAGCCGATGCTAAGGCTGCAGCTAAGGCAGCTAAAGAGGCTGCTAAAGCTCTTAAGGCAGAAATCAAGGCTGCTAACAAGGTGCTCAGAGAGGCACAAGGTCAGCTCAATGCTGTAGATGGTAACATCGATCAGGCCAATGCTCTCATTGAGTCTGCAATAGAGAATAAGCATACAGCATCAAATCCTGATACATGGTATACTGCCGGTAAGATTCAGGAGAAGTATTATAACACCGAGAATGAAAAGATGTACTTGCAGCAGGCTTACAATCAGGATAAGTTCTTCGGCAGTTTGTCAAAAATGTTCGATTACTATCTCAAGTGTGACGAACTGGAGCAAATTCCTGATGCAAAAGGTAAGGTCGTTGCAAAGTATCGTCCTGAGATTACAGACTTGCTCTCACGCGTACGTATTAATCTTGTTAGCGGTGGTGTGACATACTTTAACGACAACAAGAATGACAAGGCATTTGACCTTTTCTCGAAGTTTATCGAAACATCTGATGCTCCTTTGTTTGACTCATTCAACTTTATGGAGACAGACTCTTTGATTCCCGAGATTGCTTACTATGCAACATTGGCCGGTCTCAAGTTGGAGGACTATAACAAGGCTCTTAAATATGTGGATATAGCCATAAAGAAGGATGATGTAGCACAGAAAGCTATTGAGTATAAGGCTATGTCGTACCTTAACTTGGGCGATACCCTCAACTGGATCAATGCTTTGAAATTGGGCGTAGAAAAGTATCCTTCTGTAGAGTATTTCTACTCCAACCTGATTTCATATTATAACAATAATGATAATACTGCTGAGCTCATGGCCTTCGCTGATGACATGTTGGCAAAGAATCCTCTTCCTATCTTCCGTTTCGTTAAGGGTTTTGTATACCAGAACATGAAGGAACTTGACAAGGCTATTGAGGAATACAAAGTTTGCATTGAACAGGATCCTGACTATACCGGTGCATACCGTAACTTGGGTATCTGCTACTGTCAGAAGGCTCAGGACTTAAGCGATGCTATGGGTAATATTGATGTTAAGAGCAAGGCTTACAAGGCAAAGAAAGAAGAAATCAATGCTTTCTACAAACTGGCTCTTCCGGTTTATGAAAAGCTCCGTAAGATTGATGACGGTACAGATCCCGAAGTAAAGAATGCATGGACTAATGGCCTGTATACTTGCTACTACATGCTCAATATGGGTAAGGAGTTTGAGGAAATTGAAAAGATTATGGGACTTTAATCATCTCTTTCATTCATAAAGAAAAGGCGCCAGATTTGGCGTCTTTTTTTGTTGGTTCACATTGCTATAAATTGGGTAATAATATAGATGCTGTCCCACATCCTTAAAATTCTCATCTTAGGTTAGGAGGAGATTTTAAGGGATGTTGGCAACTCCAATATTATTGCATTAATTCATTGGATATGCAACTTTATGGTAACGGACTATAATATGTTTCTGTTGCTAATGTGAAAGATGAGAAAAGTCCTCCTGAAATCTCAGGAGGACTTTGTTGTTGTCTGTGTTGCGGATTTTTAGAATACCACCTTCTTGATAGTTTTGTCGGCTAGTGTCACCTCTACATAACTGAGGTCATCAGCAACCTTTACGCTCTTGACGGGGCTGAGTTCCTTCTTACTGAAGGGCTTATTGCCTTTCTTCCAAAGGTGCAGCGTTACCATGATATGTTCGCCAGTGACAGCCTTTTCGCTCATGATGAGGCTGCATTGGTTGCTTACAGGGTGTAGCCCTACAGGGTAGTGTACGGTAGTGTTGTCCCAACCGTAGAGAGGCACGGTGGCAAGTTTGTATTCGCCGTTTCCGATGATGGTGGCATCAGATACCTTTCTTGATTTCTCTATGCTGAATGCCTTGCCCTCTACCTTGGGCAGTGTATAGTGTCCGAGGCGTATGGTGGTGGGGTTGGGTACAGACACCTTGTCGATGCGGAGTACACCATTAGGAAGGGGTATGTCGGCCAGGTTGTACTTCACCTCGCGATTGGTTTCCAATACAGCATCACGACGATAGATGCCATCCTCGAGTCCTTTGAAGGTGTAAAGGCGAAGCACCTCCCATTGGTTGCGGTCGTTCTTGGTGGCATAGTTCATTGATACTTCTCCGTACTTGCCGTCGGCCATCCATGGAAACTCAGTATGGTAGGCCAACTTATTGTAGTTCTCCGAACTGCGGAACTTCTGCCAGTCGGCAGCCACTGTCTCGTGACACCAAGAGCGCATTTCCGAACCGCCAACGTTGGGGTAGTCGGTAATCATCAGATTGGTGGCAGGCTGGAACTTGTTGTATACGTTGTTCTTCTTGAATTCTTTGTCCCACGGGCCATTGTTTTCCTTGGCTGTCCAGAATGGGTTGTCTGCGGGTAACAGCAAGGCGAGGAAGGCCTTGCCACACCAGTAAACACTGCCACGGCAACTATAAATCTGAACGGCAGGTTCAAATGGGCCATAGAATCCGAGTGTGGGTACATTGTCTTCGAGCAATGCCGGATTTTGCAAGAACTGGAGCAGGGTTGACGATGCTATGCGACGCATCCAACCATAGTTGATGTCGGCATTTTCTTGATAACCGAGCAGAGCAAGCGGTACTACTGCACCGAAACGGTATGGTATGCTTCG
>JAZNKZ010000053.1:0-20754 GCA_045578815.1 Paludibacteraceae bacterium | reverse complement strand
GAACGACATGGCTACGATCCGACTTTAGCATCGCTAGTTGCACTATCGCACAATCTGACAACGCCACGGATGTATATCCTTTTGCTACCGACGAACTGCAACGTGGATACTATACGCGCCCTTACGAGCGCTACGAAGCTGAACCTAATTGGTGTAGTACCAATGCCACTTTCCTTGAAGCCAGCGATGACCAGCGCATGCTGCAATCTGAAGCTACCCACCAGCAGGCACTCCAGTTGATCCAACCCAATGACTATGTGGCTTGGCGTGTCAATAATCCTGGCGATGGGCTCACCATCCGCTTCTCGTTGCCCGATAACGCAGAAGGCACTGGAACTCAAGGTGTTGTACACATCTATGCAGGCGAGGAGCAAGTGGGCCAACTGACACTTGATAGTTACTGGGCATGGCAATACTGCACAGGCACTTATCCTGTCAACACACCCATCGAAAACTGCGTCATACGCATGCGCTTTGATGAACAACACGTGCGTCTCACACGACCCTTGGCACATGGCGAAGAGTTACGCATAGTGAAAGCTGATAATAACACCGTCCCATATACCATTGACTTCATAGAACTAGAGATGGTGCCTCAACCCGTCACCTTCGAGAGCATCGAAGGAGATAAGGTGCAATATGATGGCAGTAGCCTACAGGATTTTGTCAGCCAACATAGGGGGAAAATCATCTACATACCTGCTGGCCGATGGGAAGTTGCCAAGCGTATTCATATCAACTACGACAATACCCATCTCATAGGTGCTGGCATGTGGTACACCGAGATATTCTTCTCCGCTCCATCCGACAACAATGCTACCTACTACCAACGCGGCTTTGAAACCAACCGCAGCAATATCCGCATTGAGGGTATGTATATCAATACCATCAATAACCAACGCTACTACAACAATGATAATTCAAAGCAAGTGGGCAAAACCTTTATGGGTTCATGGGGTAAGAACTCCGTCATACGCAATTGCTGGACCGAGCATTTTGAATGTGGCGCATGGATAGCCGACTATTCTGCTACAGGCAGCGAAAACCTACTCGTTGAGCACTGCCGCTTTCGCAACCATTATGCCGATGGCTTCAATGCTTCGCACGCATCCATCGGACATACCATTCAGTTCTGCTCCTTCCGCAACAATGGCGACGATGATATGGCATCATGGACCACCGCGCGCATGTGCAAAGATGTTACTTATGCCTACTGCACAGCCGAGAATAACTGGCGCGCTTCATCACTCGGATTCTTTGGAGGCACCAACCACCATGCACACCATATTGCCATCTTCGACCCACTTGAGTGTGGCATACGCCTTAATGCCGACTTCGACGGAAAAGGTTTTGGCGATGAGGGTATGATACGATTGCATGACATCACCATCGTGCACGCGGGCTGCAAACGCGGTACCAAAGGTACTTCGGGCGACTTCTGGGGCAACATGCAAGGAGCGGTAAACATAGGACCTACACCTAAGTATGTGGTAAAGAATATCCACATTGAGAATATAGATGTGATAGACTCACGACAACATGCTTTCTACATCGCCGCAGGAGCTAACCCCGTCGAGAACCTAGTGCTCAGGTCCATCACTGTGCGCCACGCCGCTACCGCATTCTATTTTGCCAACGCCAAGGGCGATGCCACCTATTGCGATCTATATTGCGAGGATGTTGAACAGGAACTAGGTAGCTACCAAACCAACTTCTGGACATGGAAACCATCTGCCGACTGTCATGACACCGAGCTACCTTCCGTCAGCGCTCCCGCTACGCACCAGAGTATGCAAGCATATGACATCATGGGCAAACCAGTAGCCAACCTGCAACAAGCAGGGGTGTATATTATCCACGAAGATTGTAAATCCCACAAAATACTAGTTCCATGAAACAACTACTTATCCTCCTCGCCACCCTACTACTGACCACGCAGATGGTAGCCAATACCGATGCTAATCTGGATACACTAGAAATAGTACTAGAGCAACGCCATATTTACCAACAGCAAAAGCAGCAGCGCATTCAGTACCTGCAGCAAGCACCTATGAGCGATTATCAACGACTACTTACACTCACCGAGGAATACCAATCATACTCCTACGATACAGCTACCATCTATGTCGAAAAACTCATGGACGAAGCACTACTATCCAAAGACAACAACAAGATCGTTAGGGCACAAATCAAGCGTGCGTTCCTCTACCTAAGTTCTGGACTATTCAGCGAGAGTAGCAACATCTTCCAATCCATCGACATCAAGCACTGCGACACAGAACTACAAGCCGAATACTACATCCAATACGCTCGCCTACTATATGACATGGCCGATTATGCACATGGCACCATCAGCTACGAGTATATCAACCATGGCAACCTGATGAGCGAAAAAGCACTACAGCACATATCTACCGCAGACACCATTCGCTATTGGTCCACAGCTGCATTACATGCTATGAAGATGGGTGACCAGAACTTAGCCATCCAGCGATTCAATCGCATGCTGGACTATTCGCAGATTACCGAACATCAGAAGGCCATCGCCTATTCATCACTGGCATTCATCTATCAAACTATGGGTGATTCGCTGAAGGCCAACGACAATATTGTCCTAGCTGCCATAGCCGATATCAAAAGCTGCACCAAGGAAAACGTGGCAATGGGCGTACTGGCACAGAACTTATTCAAACAAGGAAAGATCAATCAAGCAGCCAAATACATCAAGGTAGCATTGGACGATGCCAACTTCTACAACGCACGGCACCGACAAGTGAAAATCAGCAAGGTCATGCCCATCATTGAGCAGCAACAACTACTCATCGAGAAACAGCAAAACCAACGTATCACCACTCTCAATATCTGTCTATATGTGCTGATAGCAGGGTTGTTGCTCGCATTCTTTTTGCTTTTCAACCGACATCGCGCACTCATCAGAGCCGAACACAACATACAATCCACCAATCTACAACTCACCCAGGCCAACCAGATCAAAGAGGAATGTATTGCCACCTTCCTACGCAATGAAAACTCCGTATATAGCACCTTCGAGAAATATCAACGCTATGTCAAGCGCAAAGCACAAGATAAGAAATGGGAAGAATTACTCATCACACCTATTTATGCAGATGTCAGAACACTCAAAAACGATTTCTACAAACGCTTCGATACCATGTTCCTGCACATCTATCCTAACTTCGTAGAGAGGTTCAATCTGCTACTCAGAGAAGAGCAGCGCATCCAACTCAAGCACAACGAGATGCTCAATGCCGAACTCCGTATCTTTGCCCTAATGCGACTAGGTATCAATGATAATGCACAAATAGCCAAACTGCTAGACTATTCCATCAATACCATCTACACCTACAAAACCCGTATTAACAATGCTACGGACCTCACTCCAGATGAGCTCATTCGAGAGATGATGAAAATCTAACGGAAATTCTCTGAACTTAGGCTATCAATCAAACACTTCCATCAGCACGTCTAGCGACTTCGGCGTGCGGAAGTCCTCTATGTGTTCGCTGTAGTATAGGCAGAGCGCACGGAGGCGTTGTTGGCGTTCTTGGCGCGAGGTAGGTGCTTGATACCAATCGGGGTGCTCCGTGTCATCAATGCCAATACCCAGATGGCTAGCGTACTCGATTAAGAAATGCAAATGCAGGTTGCTAATATCCACATCTGTATCTAAGTGCTTTATCATTTCACACAGCCAGTCAAACAATGGCTGATCGCTCATCGGGTGGCGCAGGGTGGTACTCAGTATCTCAGCAATGAACATCGCCACGCACTGGCGTTGTACATCTGTAGCCAGTAGTTGAGGTGTGTAAGATAATGAGGCGGAGGTGATACTACCCATCTGCTGTGGAGCATTTTGCCGTTTAGCAGAGGTAAACTCCACAATAGATAGTGGGCGCAGAATGCCTTTGTATTTATTGCCATATACCGCATACTGCATACGCCCCTGCTCGGCAGTGTAGAGGTGCGCTATACTCCCCGTGTCGGAGTACTTGGTCAATGATAAGACAATAGCGGTTGGCATGGTTTATTCTATTTTGACGGCAAAGGTAGTGAAAAACTTGCATATTCGCAAATTATTCTGTACCTTTGTCGTCGAAACTAATTTTTATTTATGAAAATAGGACTTGTTTTGGAAGGTGGTGGTATGCGCGGACTCTATACAGCAGGCGTACTGGATGTGATGATGGAGCATCAGTTTATGCCTGATGTGGTGTGTGGCACTTCCGCAGGTGTCACCTTTGGTGTGAACCTACTCTCGCAACAGAAAGGACGCGTGCTGCGCTACAATTGTCGCTATGCAGGCGATAGACGCTATATCAGTCTTCATTCATGGCTCACTACGGGTAATATGATTAATCGCGATTTTGCCTATGAACTCTTGCCGCGCGAACTTGACCCCTTCGATGAAGAGACCTTCGAGCAATCCAAAGCAGCGTTCTATGCCACCATCACCAATATACGCACGGGGCAAGCCGAGTATGTACGTATCACCAATACATGGCAACAGATGGATGTCATCCGTGCATCGGCTTCGCTACCTATTATCTGCCAACCTGTGGAATGGCAAGGCGAGAAATACTTGGACGGTGGATTGGTGGATAATATCCCATTAGACAAGTGCATAGAACTTGGGTGCGATAAGATTATTATCGTGCTTACCCGCCCATTGGAATATGTGCGCAACGACCATATCGCAGGGATTTGTCGCCTGTGTTATCCTCGCCACAAAGCCCTGTTGCGTACCATTGAGCAGCGCAATGATAGGTATAATGCCCGTTTGCAGCAGATTCGTCGGTTGGAGCAGGAGGGCAAAGTGTTTGTTCTTCGCCCATCGGAGAATATCTCTGTAGGACGTTTGGAGAAAGACGTTGCACGCTTGCAAGCACTTCATCAGCTGGGCGTGTCCGATGCCACTCGCCTTTGGGATGATCTTGCCCAATACCTTTCTATGTAAATGCGAAAGGCAAATAGCAAAGATACTAATTGTTTGGTGTTTTTGTACCAAAGGTTATGCCACGTTCCTTACAAGTTTCGGGACCACGATAGGAGATCTGTGGGACATCTATGGGCTATCTGTGGCTATTAGTTTTCCGTTTTCAATTTTCAGTTTTCCAATTTTGATGCGCCTCTATAATAATGGTGTAAAAATCTTCGGCGTGGAAGGGGTTTTGCGCCGAAGATTTGCAGTTTTGGAGCGTGAAATGGTATATACAATACGCGGAAATATCTGTATTACAAGAACTTCCGCGTGGGTGTATTTTTTTGAAAAAAGTTTCTTCGCGCGAAGATTGTGCCGAAGATTATTGGTGCGTTTGCATTAAAAATCATTATCTTCATACGAATCAAATCCCGACATAGCATCGTTGTTGTACTCGTGCGTTTCAATCGTGTTTTCATGTTCGCTGGGTAGTGCAAATTTTGCTAATCTCACCATTCCACATATCTAATATTGGTGACAAGTAACACTTCCTACCTCGTATATCTATTTGTGTAATATCGGTAGCCCATTTTTGATTGGGACCATCCGTCGTAAAATTACGTTGTAATAAATTGGGGGCTATTCGTCCTACATCCCCCTTATATGAGCGATAACGTACCTTTCGTCGCCTAGCATACATGTACACATAAAAATACAATAAACTTCTTCATATCATATAAAATTATCGACGTCCCGTCCTACGAATACATATCTCATTTTGTCCATCCAGTTCCCAATATACTCCAAAACTTCTGCTCGCATGAGTTTGCCACAAGATAGAGAGCCGAACGCCCACAACCAAAGGATGTATATAGTAATCTTGTTTGGATAGGGTTGTATATACGTGATGCATTGTTACTTGCATATATTGCGAGCAGTCGACTTCTGTTAGTAGATTACTGCCATCTTTCAAACTATTCAACACACCATATTCGACGAAAGCACCGATTTGTATTTGTGAAAGTGTTATTTTTGGAAAACGATTTTCCATAGGTATCGCGTACCCAAATTCTGCACCTATACGAAGATCTATAGGAAATTTGACAATACCATCGTTTTTGACAGACAATGCCGTAAAATATCCATGTTGTGGCAAGTTTTCCAGCATTTCGTGGTAACGATTACCATAATCACCTTTAGTAGTTAGCTGTGCATGCTGAAAAGACTTTGCGTGTAAGGGAAGAATGACGCGTACACCACCTAATGCGTAAAGACCAAAGGATGTTTTTGCTCCTAACATAAAAGGAATACTGATGTCCGCTGTAACAACTTGATCTTGGCGGTTATACAATTCGCCTCGATATATGAAGTTTATTCCTTCTGTATCACGCATATGTACAGCTATATGTTGGCTATCTACGTGTTGCGATAAATATGCAGAATTAAAACTTACACCTGTATTTAGCAGAAATCTGCCTTTTTGATATTGATATATCATTCCAATACCGACATTTCCTCCTGTTTTTGGGGTAGTTATCTCTACATTATCTAATTGCCATGCCGTAGCACCATCCACAGTAAGTCCTATACGATGTTGTGCAACTGCATTTGAGAAAAATAATAATACTATAATTATAAAACAAATTCTATTCATGTTTTGGGTTGATGGTAAATCGTGTTTATATATACATTTTTTTGTCTTATAATACTAATATCTTGACATCTTTTACTTCGCCTGTCATTAATACAATCTTTGCTAGATATATTCCTGCTACATTAGGTGCAGATATATAATTATCTCCTTGAGCAAGTGAATTATACTTACACAACTTACCAGTAGAATCATATAGATATAATTGTCCTGCCAGTGATACGTTACAACGTAATTGTTGTGCTGTGGCAACAATAGTAGGATACAATGTAATATCTGTATGTTTCTCAATGATTATTGGACACGTCATCAATTGCGTACCATTCGATTCTGTAAGTAACGCACTATATTCGCTTCCCATCTCTAACGCTTGACTAAGATAAGATCTATTTTCCCCGACTAATAATTTTCCATCTTTATACCATTGGAAAGCAGTGAAATCATACCCTCCATTAAAATCTTTGGCTAATACACATATGACATCATTCCAACGTTGCTCTAATACGGTTGAGGGGTATAAGAAAGAGAGTGAAATAGGTGTCGTAAATACAATATTCTGATGGAAGTATCCAGTTAAAGTTGCTTCGTAAATGCCCGCACGTATGTGTGCACCCTCATAGGATATATAAACTTGTCCATCTGCTGGCGCTGGTACGATGGTATCGAGATTGTTCCACTGGCTGCCAAAATCTAATCCAAATGAATCCACATGCCCCTCTAAATCAACAGAAATTTCCACGATTCCTTCGTCCGCACATTGTTCTTGGGTTTGAACGTGGTGAATGATTATGGTATTATCATATACTGTTAAGACTAGTTTGGCAATGCTGTCACAACCATATCTATTGTGCAATGTATCTACATATTCTCCTGAAGTATTGTACTCTCTCCCATGCCAAATGAATGTTTCTCCTTCAGTGATACTTTTTTCTTCAATACCATAGGTGATTGGCATGACTATGAAATTTAGATTATGTCGGATACTATCAATAGTAGTACCTACGAATTGCTCGCTATGGGTGTAATCACCACTGGTAGTGAGCGATTGATTGTACCAATGATAAGGCAAGTCATTTTCACAAATTATGACAGTGTCTTCAATGGTAGTGGTATGCACCATGAACACTTTTAAATCTAATTCATAGATTATGCTATCGCAGTCGGTGTTTGTGTATTTTATCACATCGTTGTATAGACCAGTGTCGTAGTATGGTTTTCCGTGCCATATGTAAGGCGTATCATCAATACTAATGGTAATGGATTGTGATTCAATGATAACTTCAGGCAGTACTGTCAGATTGAGAGAAAGGATGCTATCGCAACCATGGATGTTTTGCAGAGTTACATCGTATGAGCCAGTTTCTGCATAGGTTTGACCATGCCAAGTGTAGGTTTGACCATGGCAAATAGTCGTATCTGTGGTGCTAACTAGCACTTCGGGCAGTACTGTCAGATTGAGAGTAACGATACTATCGCAACCATGGATGCTTTGCAGAGTTACATCGTATGAGCCAGTTTCTGCATAGGTTTGATCTTGCCAAGTGTAGGTCTCTCCGTAACAAATAGTGGTGTCTATAGCGGTGTAAGTGGTAGGAATAATAGTGAGGGTAAGGATATGCTGGATACTATCAATATCGGTGCCTGCGTATTTTTCGATGTGGGTATATTTACCACTAGCAGTGAGAGATTGGTCGTACCATAAGAATGGGAGCGCACTTTCGCAGATGATGGTGTCGGTTTCTTCGATAGCACCTGTGGTAAGAACCGTTAAGTCTAATACATAGATTACACTATCGCAATCCGCGGTAACATATTTTACAATGTCGGTGTATAGACCTGTTGCGGTGTAGATTTTGTTGCGCCATATATAAGGTAATTCGTTACTTTCAATAGTAATTGTCTCTGTTTCAGTGACGGCTTCTGGGAGTACAGTCAATTGCAAAGTGACTACACTATCACAACCGTTAGTGTTTTGCAAGGTGATATTGTATGTGCCACTAGCCGAATAGGTTTGACCATTCCATGTGTAGGTCTCGCCATAGCAGATAGTAGTGTATTCAGTTTCGCCTATCTCGGAGTTATTGATAGTGAGGTGGAGAGTAATGATACTATCACAACCATTGGCAGCGGTTGTTGTATAGGTGTATGTGCCACTTTGGATGTAGGTTTCGCCATTCCAAGTGTAACTATCGCAAGCGGCGACACTCTCCTCAGCATATCGTGTTTTGTTAATAGTGAGGTGCAATGTTACGATGCTATCGCATCCGTTAGCAGCGGTGGTAGTATAAACATACTCGCCACTTTGGGTGTGGGTCTCACCATTCCATGTGTAGCTATCGCAAGCGGTGATGGCTTCCTCTGCGTACTTAGTTTGGTTAATGGTCAAGTGGAGTGTAACGATGCTATCACAACCATTGGCAGCTGTAGTAGTGTAAACGTACTCGCCACCTTGGATGTAGGTCTCGCCGTTCCAATCGTAACTATCGCAAGCAGTGATATGCTCCTCTGTATAAACAGTTGGATTAACCGTGAGGTTGAGGATATGTTGGATACTATCAATATCGGTACCTGCGTACTTCTCTGTGTAGGTATATTTGCCTGTTGCGGTGTAAGATTCGCCATACCACAGATAAGGTGCTTCCGTTTCGCAGATTGTTACTGATTGCTCGTCGTAGTTGCTTGTTGCAAGTACGGTCAAGTCCAACACATGGATAACACTATCGCAAGCAATAGTAGCGTATTGCTCTATGTCTATATAGCGACCTGTAGCAGAGTACGTATTACCGCGCCATGTGTAAGGTGATTCATCAGTACCTATTACTACAGTTTCGGTGGCGGTAGTAGCCTCTGGCATGATAGTGAAATGTAAGGTAGCTACGCTATCGCAGCCGAGGGTGTTGGATAGGGTGATGCTATACTCTCCTTCAGTAGAGTAGGTTTGACCGTTCCAAGTGTAGGTCTCGCCATGGCAGATAGTAACATACTTGGTCTCGCCTATCTCAGAGTTATTGATAGTCAAGTGGAGAGTAACGATACTATCGCAGCCGTTGGTAGCAGTAGTGGTGTAAACATAGTCGCCGCTCTCGGTGTAAGTTTCACCATTCCAAGTGTAACTATCACAAGCGGTGATATGTTCCTCTGTATAAACAGTTGGATTAACTGTGAGGTTGAGGATATGTTGCACACTATCAATGTCGGTTCCCTTGTATGTTTCATCGTGCGTGTACTTACCAGTGGAAATAAGTGTTGAGTCATACCAAAGGAATGGGAGTGCACTTTCACAGATGATGGTGTCGGTTTCTTCGATAGCACCTGTGGTAAGAACCGTTAAGTCTAATACATAGATTGCACTATCGCAATCGGTAGTAGCATATTTTACAATATCGGTGTATTGACCCGTGGCATTTAATGAATTACCATGCCATAAGTAAGGAAGAGCATTGTCGGCAATTGTGATTTTTTCGGTGTCTGTAATAGTTTCAGAGAGAATGGTCAAATGCATTGTTACCAGCGTATCACACCTGTCGTTATAATCTAATAGATGTTGGTACTCACCACTAATTGCATATGTAGAATCATACCAAACGATAGACTCTCCATAACATAGAACTACGTTCGTATCACGAGTGAATTGGCAATTTTTATCCACAGTTAGGCACAATACTTGCAAACTATCACAACCATTGGAAGCTATGCATCCTTTAACATATGTGCCTTCGGTACGATAACTATCGCCCTGCCATAAGTATTCTTCGCCTATGTTAATGGCAGCAAAAGTAGTATCTGCATAACTATCATTATACCTCAAATTAAGTGTGATAATGCTATCACAACCATTGGCTGCTGTAAGATGAATTATGTGTTCACCTTCTTCAGAAAAGCATTCTTCTCCCACTTTGTAGAAATCACCCTCACAAATAGCAACCGATATCGTTTCTTGCTTTTTCTCTAATACATCAATGTGCAAGGTAACAGTACTATCACATCCGCCCACAGAAGTAAATTTGGCTACATAATCATTACCTGCTATACAATTTTGTCCATTCCACATAATACTCTCTCCCTCGCAAAGAGACATATTCTCCTCTACATTGATCTCACATGATTCATCTATACCAAGGTACAGAATTATAACACTATCGCAACCTGCTGCATTAGGAATTGTATCATAATATGTACCCGATTCGGTTAGTATTTGTCCATTGAAATCATAGGAATTGACATTGCTGATATTTATTTCCGTTCTTGAACGATTATCTTTAAGAATTAGTCTTTCTATAGATTCTATTCCCAACAGAGAAAATATCGTATCGGTGTAAACCCCTGCTTTATCATATGTTTTTTCACGCCAGACGATAGAATCTTCGTGGCACAAAGTCATTTCGGTGACATTGATAGGGAAAGGAACAACTGTTAAATTCAATTGATATTCATACTTACATTCTGCACTACCGCCCATAATTTTTTCATATGTTCCTTCCTCCGTGTAGAAATCTCCCATCCATTCATAGGTCTGTCCTAATTTGATTGTATCATTTGTGATAAATACACCTCCTCCTTCTTTTGGAATAATAGCAAGATTGATTTTGTAGGTAATACATAGTTCCTTATCTGTATATGCCAATGTATAATCTATAAAATCCACATCTTCATAGCCATCTATTGGAGGCAAAGGAAAATCATATCCTCGAAAAGGATAGGTGGCTTGCCAACAGATTGTATCATAGATAATCTCTGTGGGATCAACTTCCACGAGGTGTAATTCCACAATACTATCGCAACCATATGAGGACAGCAGCGTGTCCTTATATATGCCAGCCTCTCTATACCATTTGTTATGCCAACGATAAGCGGAGCCCTTATTAAATTCGGCATTCTCTGTCACAATATGTTTATTATGGACAGTGAGATTGAGGTGTACAATGCTATCGCAGCCAGCTTGTGATGTGAGGGTGATGGTATATTCCCCAGATTGATTAAACTGTTGTGTACCAACGGTGTATGTTTCTCCTTCACAAATAGTTGCGGAAATGGTATCTCGTAAGGTGTCGTATAGTGTGAGTGTGGTACGAGTTGTATCTCGGCTATCCTCGTTGGTGATGACCATTGTGATAGTATAAGTGCCTGGAGATGAATAGGTATGCGACACTTCAGGTTGGGTACTCGTGATACCATCACCAAAATCCCAGTGGATGGAGTTATATTCCACATTAGCATGTGCAGCAAAATGGATAGGTGCTTTGAAACAACGCTGTTCTATATAAGTCATATCGGCATGCGGTTCTCCGTCCACCAATATAGAGCCATCTAAAATCAATGCCGCAGAGCCGAAAGTATAAGCATAACTTTCGCAATCCCCCAAACCATAAACATGACCTATAAATCCGTCCTTGCTATTGCGCAGGGTATGTGTTCCGTGAGTAATACTTACTCGTGCATATTGCAGTGTATTGTTCCCTTGGAGGGGTTGAAAATATGAACTTATATTCCTGTCATCCAAAGTCATTGATGCAACTCCCGCATTTGTCGTCACAATGTTTACATAGTGCGAACGCGAACGATCTGTTTCAAATGTAGCAAATGTCAATTCGGATATGCGTTGTTCTATTGGGCTAATATGTATGCTGGAAGGGTCACCATTCATGCCATTCGCGCGTGCGCCCTCTATATATAGGAAACAAGTTGCAGGCTCGGATGTTTCTACAAATGCACTATTGTCAGTCAAACGGAAAGTATAACTCTCCAATGATTTCAAAGTTGTTTTTTGTACTCCATTGATTTTGACAATCGTATTATCCTCTTTTGCGGTAATCATAACTCTATCACCACTCATACTACTTGTCTTTGTCAACGCAAATTGCTTGCCCCACATAGGTGTCGGCATTTGCTGCTCCACGATATGGTCGCACCACGGATTACCAGTAGGTACATTGATACATTGATGTCCAGCAAAAACGGCAATAGGATAGTTGGATTCTACCCTTGTTCCAGAGAAGTTACTACTCCCATCAGAAGACATCACTTGATATGTTTCGCCAGCATTAAGGGTTATTGTATAAGGCACATTTTTGATATGTCCATCGGTGGTACGGGCATGTGGAGTAATAGTGATAGTAGTATTATTGGTAGTTGCAACAACAGCAAATTCTTTGGAATATAATTCATTCTCAAAAACTTGAATTATATAATCCTTTCCCAATGCTGGTGTCGGTAGGACGATAGAAGCATCATATGTGGCATCATCGTAATTGGAAGCATATAAAGAAATTGGAGCTGTACTTGTGATTTTCAGACCTCGTTTTTGAATATTTCCAGCAGCATCGGTATAACCTTGATTATGAGGAATTACATATTCTGCTACTCGATTAGCAGAAACTGAGATAGATTGTTGCCAACCAGTTTGAGGATTTTGGATAGTAACTATTGCATTTTCACGAGAAGAGACAATCAAAGTTAAAGTCATGTTTGTACTTCCCGTATGATTGTTATAATTCTTTAGAAAAGTAGCCCAGAACTCTGTACCCTCTGTTGTTTGCGCGCCGAAACAAGCCATCAAAGATGATAGTAACAGTAGATGCAATATGAAGAGTATCCTACGCATTATTCTTCAGGGTCGTTACATTCTATCACAGGCATTTGTTCGTCCAAAACAGTTGGATATGCCATATAGTCGGGGTTTGCCGTTTGCATATCGGCATCTAATTCCGTGATATCATAAGGTAGAATCATTATTGGGTCGTATGGATTAATCTTTATGAACTGTTGCATGTATAGTTGTCCATATTCTCCTTCGTTGTCGCGGAAACGATAATAGAAAGTATGCGTACCCGATTTCATGCCAACAGCACTAATGGATAAGACCGCATTAGGTTCTGTAACATCTATCGTTTGCCTATTAGCGACATTATCATCAAACCAGTATTCACATTGAATAACAGAGGGAGTTTCATACTGGCGCAATCGCACAACGAAGAACTGCCATGTATGTAGGTAGCTATATCCATTTTCATTGTCACGGAAGCGATAGAAAAGGGTGTGTAATCCCTGTCGCATTGCGCTGGCATCTATCGTAAAAGCAACGGCTCCGTCTGTTACCGATTTTGTTTGTGTGTTGCTTCGAATTGTATCTACCCAATACTCCACCTCTGTGACATTGATACTATCGTTATTCACATAGCGAGCCACGAAAAAGTCCCAAGCGTGTAAATAACTATGTTCTCCTTCGTTATCTCGGAAACGATAGTAGAGCGTATGCATACCCTCGCGCAGCGTGCTGGCATCAAGCGTAAAGGCGACAGAGTCGTCAGTGACGGTCATTGTGGAACGATTTTCATAATCGGTGTCCACCCAATATTCTATGTCAGTAACCTCGATGGTGGTGTTGACTACACGACGTACTACAAAAAACTGCCAAGCATGAGGTACGCTATATTCTCCTTCGTTGTCTTTGAAACGGTAGTAAAGTGTGTGCATTCCTTCACGCAATGTGCTGGCATCAAGAGTAAAGGCAATAGAATCGTTTGTAACAGCAGCAGTTGTACGATTATCGGAATCGGTGTCCACCCAATATTCGATGTTAGTCACTTCGATGGTGGTGTTTACTATGCGTCGGATAACAAAGAACTGCCACGCGTAGGGAACGCTCCATTCATTGTTGCTATCTTGCAGCCGATAATGGAGTGTATGCATGCCTTCCCTGATACCTGTGAGATTGGGCGACCAACTAATTTCGCGTGGTTCGGTAGCAGCGGATAGTTCGGTGATAGTTTCGTTGATTCGGGTAGAATCAATCCAATAGTGATAGCGTACCACAGACTGCGCATGGAGCGTGAGCGATGCACAGCATGTAAAAAGGAGTATGATATGTAGTAGCGTTTTTCGCACAGGCGTAGCAATTGAGATTATTTCTCGGCTTGTACGGTGATAGAGGCATTTAGTTTGCCTTTGTCGTCTGTTTGGGCATCAATGGTTGAGGTTAAGACGCGTGGAATGCCAGGATATTTGTTGAATCCCTCACCACCCGTGATACCAACGATTACGCCAGAGACATTCTGGGACATATTATTAGGGAAGGTGAAAGTGACATTAAGTGCAGATGATGAGCTAGAATAGTTATTATTTTTATTCACACAGCCAGTGCCAAAATTACAAGTAACATAATAACTAGCATAACTACTGGAAGTGCCGTAACTATTCATTCTATAGAAGTAATTATTATAGAATTCAGAAGGGGAATTTAATGTAACTGATCGATTACCATAGTAATTATTATCTAATCCTAAAATATTGTTTTTATATACAGCGTAAGGTTGTTTTACATAAGAAGAGCTATATAAATAAAAGTGCCACACAAGACAATTTGTGATATTGGCTACATTCGCCGTTGTATTCATCTCAGCAAAATATTCTATCGTCGAATTTTTAATACCATAATTTACACCTTTTGCTATTGCGTAATCATATTTCAGGACACATTGATCAATAAGGGTGTTGGTATGTTCGCCTGATTGCTTGAGATTATTTATCCAACAACGTTTGATGGTGCAATTGGTAATTTCTGCTAATGTGACGTCGTTTTTGAAGTACATGCCTTCTAATTTGACATTATTAGCACTGACTGTAACACCACCCGCGATAAAAGTACCGTATGGATCGTTAGGGTCTAATCCATAAGCACCCACGATACGAACGGATTTCTCAATAGTGGTGACAGCGGTGAACTCGCCCGAAGAGAGGGTAATGATATCGCCACCATCTGCAGAGGCTGCCTCATAAGCTTGTTGCAAAGCAGACATTCCTGTGAAAAATGTCATTTTATCTTCTTGCTGAAGCGTAGCGGTAGTACCATCAGCCAATATGACCATACTATTTACCAATAAAAGAAGAAATAAAAAGCGTTTCATACTTTGTGTTATTTTGATTTTGCCTACTCTTCATTGGATTTTCGGCTTACTCCGAGATTACATAATTATACACGAGGGCATACAAAAAAGCGGGACTGCATTGTTGCTGTTCTTATCTCGCATTCGCTCGAACGATTATTTTTGAGAATTTTCCGCTTTACGAGACCCTGGTATTGCCCTTTTATTCCGATCTTGAAAGCCACGACTGGGGTATTTGGTCAAATGAGTTGGCTTTCCGAGAGGAGACACTTCCCACCCCCTAAACCCCGACGTTGGACTTTCGGCTACAAAATTACAACATTTTTTGCATACATGCAAGAAAAAATCGCTGAATTTGTTAAAATTGTGCTATTTTAGGGCAATCATAGAGAGGGGTTTAGATTGATTTTGAGGGCTTTGTAGAAGAATTTTGAAGTTCTCGTTTGCGGACGAAGTAGCCGATAGTAAACATGGGGATGATATCTGTGAATGGCAATGACTCCTCTGCAAAACTGATGGCTGCACCTACAGCGCCCGTCTTGCCACCAAAGAGATAGTAGAATAAGAATGCCGATAATGGTCCCCATACCGCATCAATCCACTCGCCCCATGCAGGGATGAAATACGAGATCATACCTACTGCGTCAAGCAGCAGACAAAGCCAAAGAGATGGGAGGAGGGGCTTTTTCATTGTGCTGGAAAAAGGGGTTAAAGGTTCTAAAGTTTTTTTTGGAACTTTGAAGTTTATTCCTCTTGTGCAGTAGTTTTGTGGTTTGCGTAGGCATCTACGATGCGTTTGACGAGATGGTGGCGAACGATGTCCTTCTGGTTGAACTCCACCATGGCGATGCCTTTGATGTCGCGTAGGCGTTCGATGGCGTCTTTCAGTCCTGACTTTTGGCTAGCAGGCAGGTCAATCTGCGTAAGGTCGCCTGTGATTATCATCTTACCATGTACGCCGAGTCGAGTGAGGAACATCTTGAGTTGGGCAGTGGTAGTGTTCTGCGCCTCATCTAATATAACGATCGCGTCCGCGAGTGTGCGCCCGCGCATGAAAGCCAATGGAGCAATCTGAATCACACCACGCTCCATATATTCGTTGAGTTTGGCACCCGGAATCATATCTTGCAGCGCGTCGTAGAGAGGTTGCAAGTATGGGTCGATCTTCTCCTTCATGTCGCCAGGCAGGAAGCCCAGTTTCTCGCCCGCCTCTACCGCAGGACGGGAAAGGATGATGCGCTTGACTTCGCGGTTCTTGAGCGCGCGCACTGCCAGCGCAATGGCGGTGTAGGTCTTACCACTACCCGCAGGACCTACGGCGAAGAGCAGGTCGTTCTCCTCGTAAGCATCCACGAGCAACTGCTGGTTGGCACTGCGCGCTACGATAGACTTGCCATTCACACCGTGTAGGATAAGGTTGTCTTGAAGGAAGTCCGTGGGCTCTTCTCCATGAAGGAGCTGGAGGATCTGCTCCTCGTTGAGGGTGTTGTTCTTGATGCAAAACGCCTCACACTTGCGCAGATTCTGCTCGAAACGCGCGATAGCGGCTTGCGCACCGATAATCTTCACCTGATAGCCACGCGCCACGAT
The DNA here is from genome assembly GCA_045578815.1 of Paludibacteraceae bacterium. Taxonomy (GTDB): domain Bacteria; phylum Bacteroidota; class Bacteroidia; order Bacteroidales; family Paludibacteraceae; genus Colicola. Next base: position 3,692 of record JAZNKZ010000053.1, on the reverse strand, counting down.
GCGTACATCGGGGTGCTGGTTCTTGAGGCAAAGGATATTGATATTGTTCACGCCATAGAAAGTGGCGGTGTCGAGTGCTTCGTTGAGAGAGATGATGGATTCCATAGGAGGTGATGAGGTTAGAGGTTAGAGGTGAGAGGTGAGAGATATTGATATTGGGGTATGGCGGGTAAGAATTGATATTGGTTTTCTAGTACTTGTGCTACGATGCTTTCGCGTCCGTTGCAGAGCATGAGCAGAGGGACATGCAAGGTACGGTTGTAAACAGCGGCTTGGTCAAAGACCTCTTGTGTGAGATGCACCGATGGTGCTTTGAACTCAATGAGCATGAGCGGTTGCATCTGTCGGTTATAGACGATGGCATCGCAACGCTTTTGCACACCTGCCACCTCTATGGGCACTTCTACGGCAATAAGGTTGTGCGGATAGCCGAACTCATCTACGAGGAGTTGTAAGGTGGTTTGCCGCACTAGTTCCTCTGGCGTGAGGCGGACATATCGCCGCCTCCACGCACAGAGAACATATTGTTTGCCGTTTTGCGTGCGGATTTGCATTACTTCTGCCAGTTATCTTTCAGGGAAGCGGTGCGGTTGAAGACAAGTTTCTCGGCGGTGGTGTCTGGGTCCACTACGAAATAGCCATGCTTGAGGAACTGGTAGTTGTTGCACTTAGCAATACCGTTCACTACCTCTGGTGCATGCATCTCGGCTTTCATTGCACCCTCAATCTTGCAGGTAGTTACCTTCAGACTATCAGGGTTGAGTAAGTCGCGGAAGTCACCTTCCTCTGCCGATGGATTCTCGCATGCAAAGAGGCGGTCATAGAGGCGAACCTCGGCATCAATGCAAGAGTTGCATTCTACCCAATTGATGGTAGATTTGGTCTTACGGTTACCGCCTTCGGTACCTGACTTAGAGTCTGGGTCGTAGGTTGCATATACAGTAGTGATATTTCCCTCAGCATCCTTCTCGCAGCCCGTAGCTTGGATGATGTAAGCCGCTTTTAAGCGCACTTCACGACCACCAGGGCTGAGGCGGAAGAACTTCTTATCGCCTTCTTCTTGGAAGTCGCCACGCTCGATGTAGAGCTCCTTAGCAAACTTCATCTCGCGGGTACCCAATTCTGGGTGTCCATCAATGTTCTCAGCCACAATGGTCTCGCCCTCGCCCTCGTAATTTGTTATCACAAGTTTCACAGGGTCGAAGATAGCACATACACGTGGAGCAGTCTCTTTGAGTGTCTCACGCACGGTATGTTCGAGCAAGCCGAGGTCAATCATACCTTCTACTTTGGTGTAACCAATTTTATCGATGAAAGCGCGGATGGCTTCTGGGGTATAACCACGACGGCGGAGACCGCAAACGGTAGGCATACGTGGGTCGTCCCAACCACTTACCAATCCCTCTTTCACGAGTTGAAGCATCTTGCGCTTGGACATCACGGTGTAAGTGATATTCAGGCGGTTGAACTCATATTGGCGTGGGCGGTAGTCGCCAGTAACGAATTGGTCGATATAGTAGTCGTAGAGTGGGCGGTGTACCACGAACTCCAGCGTACAGATAGAGTGTGTCACGCCCTCAAAGTAATCGGATTGACCGTGCGCGAAGTCGTACATAGGATAGACGTTCCATGTGCGACCGGTGCGGTGGTGAGGATAGGTGGTGATGATACGGTACATGATTGGGTCACGGAAGTGCATGTTAGGATTAGCCATGTCAATCTTTGCGCGAAGCACCATCTTGCCGTCTTCGATTTCGCCATTTTGCATGGCTTGGAAGAGGCGAAGATTCTCGTCGATAGGACGGTCGCGGTATGGCGATGCTACACCGGGTTCGGTAGGTGTACCCTTCTGCTCGGCGATCTGCTCAGCAGTCTGCTCATCTACGTATGCCTTGCCCTGTTTGATGAACTCGATAGCGAGGTCGTAGAGCTGTTGGAAATAGTCGGAAGCGTAGTAGATATTACCCCACTTGAATCCCAACCAAGCGATATCTTGTTGGATGGAGTCCACATATTCTACATCCTCTTTGACAGGGTTGGTATCATCAAAACGAAGGTTGCAGACACCGTTGTACTTCTCAGCGATACCAAAGTCCATGCAGATGGCCTTGACGTGACCGATATGCAGGTAACCATTTGGCTCTGGCGGGAAACGCGTCTGAATACGTCCGTCGTTCTTACCTTCTTGTAAATCTTTTTCTACGATTTGCTCGATAAAATTGAGACTTCTTTCTTCTATTTCCATAAACGTATAGTGTAGTATTGTTTAGCGTTGTGTAGTATTGTTTAGTTGTATCCGCGGACGATACCTCGTGGTGAACCTTTGACGAAGTCAAGGATGAGGTCGCGCTCGGGGCTTTGTGGTAAAGTATTCTCAATCTGCTCTACTGCTTGGCTGACGTTTAGACCAGAGAGGTATAGGATACGATAGGTATTTTGGATAGCAGTAATCTGCTCTTGAGTAAAAGCACGGCGATTGAGTCCTACGGAGTTGATACCGCAATAGGATATTGGTTCGCGCGCTGCGATGATGAATGGAGGTACGTCCTTATTAATTTTAGAGCCACCTTGAACCATCACATGTGCACCGATATGTGAGAACTGGTGTACCAAACTACCGCCACCAATGATAGCCCAATCCTCTACCACCACCTCGCCTGCGAGTTGGGTAGCATTGGACATGATGATATGGTCGTGCAAGAGACAGTCGTGTGCCACATGGCAATATGCCATGATGAGGCAGTGGTTGCCTACGACGGTTTTGCCTTTAGAGGCAGTACCACGATGGATAGTGGCGAACTCACGGATAGTGGTGTTATCGCCAATGATAGCATATGTCTTTTCGCCTTTATACTTGAGGTCTTGTGGGTCGCCACCGATAACTGCACCCGAATAGATATGGCAGTTTTTACCAATACGCGTACCGCTATAGATGGTGACATTATTGTCGATGATAGTGCCTTCGCCAATCTCTACATCCTCGTGGATACAAGAGAAATGTCCAACAGTTACAGATGGGTGAAGTTTTGCTTCAGGATGAATAAAATTAGTCATTTTATTGTAGTTTTAAAAGTTTCAGAAGTTTTTAATGGTGGTTTACTGCACTACCAATTGGCGCAGGCGTTTTGCACATTGGGTGTTGAAGGTATGACCAGGGCGGAGGGCGGCTATCTTACCTTGAATACGGCAACCTACAAGCGACATGTCGCCAATGAGGTCCAGCAACTTGTGGCGTGCAGGTTCGTTGGGGTAGTTGAGTGGACTGAGATAACCCAACTTGTTAGCATCGAGGCGTGGCTGCCCCAGTTTGTCGGTCATATAGTCTAATCCCTCTTGCGACATAGGTGTCTCATAGATGACGAGGGCATTCTGCAAGTCGCCACCTTTGATGAGTCCCATGCGCAGCAGCGGTTCAATCTCGCGTACAAAGCAGAACGTGCGGGCTGCAGAGAGTTCGCGTTTGTAATCCGCAAGGTCATGGATCTCGGCACTCTGCTCGCGCAAGATACCGCTTTTATCATAAGCGATTGTTACTCCAGCTTCGTAGTGATCGAATGGTTGTATCACCATCTTGTTACCACGCTCAGAGACATACTCGATGGGCTCAGTGACAACGAATACTTTTTGCTCGGCCTCTTGCTCTTGCAAGCCCACTTTTTCGATGGACTGGATATAATATTTGGCACTACCAT
>JAZNKZ010000052.1:0-1772 GCA_045578815.1 Paludibacteraceae bacterium | reverse complement strand
ATTGGATAAGCCTATCCAAGCAAACAAGAAAGGGAAGATGTAACCTACGAGGCTACCCGCATTGCAAAGAAAGCTCTGTATGGAGTAGGCCTTGCCCTTTTGCTCTTCGTTTACCATGTCGCCTACAAGCATCTTGAAGGGTTGCATGGCCATATTAATAGAGGTGTCGAGCAACATGAGGGCGATAAGACCGAATATCATGGCACCGCCTATGGTAAATCCAAAACTGCCGGCATTGGGCAACATGCACATGACGAGGATTGCTACAAGCGAACCTATGAACAAGTAGGGGATGCGGCGACCAAATCGACACCATGTCTTGTCACTGTACTTGCCTACGATAGGCTGTACTATCATGCCCATTAAAGGTGGGAGAATCCAGAAATAACTCAAGTCGTGGGGGTCGGCACCCAATGTGGCAAAGATGCGACTGATGTTGGCGCTCTGGAGCGAATAGGCTATTTGCACCCCAAAGAAACCGAGGCTAATGTTCCATAGCTGCCAAAATGATAGACGATTGGAATTCATGGTATGTGTTTTCCTTATTGTTTAGTAAATCACTAATATTTTTGCAAAGATAAAAATCTTTTTCGTGTGCGCGTATATTTTAAAACACTATTTCTGATGAATGGTGTGTTTACAGCGACGAATGGACGTAATAGTTTGATGAGTGGAAAGTAAAAAGAGTGCAGAATATTGCAAATAGTTAGCGAAGTTATCAGAAAAAAAAACTAACTTTGGTGCCGGAACGGAAGTTTATAGCATATGCTGAGAACGATGAAATCCTCGGGGGTGATACATCTATTTGCCCTGTTGCATGCCTTGGTGGTCCTCGTTTGCCAATGGGTGGGCGTTGATGATGCTCTTACGCTGACCATCTTCACCATGACAATGACGGTAATACTGTGCCTCAAAAAAGGCATGCCCATTGACATCATTGCTGTGATGGTGATAGTGGTCAATGTAGTCGGTTTTGTCGTTGGTACCTTAGGTGCCGGCCTCATACGCTACTTTATGAATGTGGAGGTTGCTGCAAGAATCTTCTCTACCGTGCTTACTACAGAGTTGCTGGGGTGGACTCTCATACTTCTATCGCGCCTTACCTATAAAATAAATAGGGTAGAGGCCGACCTCTCGCGATCAGACTCTAAGTTGCGATGGACGTTTGCCATCGTTGGTGGCATATTGGCATTGCGCGTAGGGGCTGCTATGCTCTTCTCCTCTCCCTTGTATGCTGGAACCAGTGTAATGGATTATGCATGGGAAATCCTGTCAAGTTCGCCTGCCTTCATCACCTATACCTGTATTACCATCATCTGTGTGAGGAGATTGCGCCATCAACGTAAGATAAGGCGCAAGCCGCTGACGTGGCTCGGCTACGTGCTCTTCGTGGGAGTGGTATCGGCTGTAGGAGCATGGTGCTTCAGCATTGCGCATGAGAGAACTGCGACTATTGCGGTAGATATACATAACTACCTACGTTATTTTATCGCGTCGGTGCTCGTGGAAACTACCATTTGCTGTATTGTGATATTGGTCGATATCGTGTTCACTATACGAAAAACTATGCAGCTCGAGCGCGTGAGGGCGGCACAGGCTCAGTATCGGTATGCGACGCTCAAGCAACAGGTGAACCCTCACTTTCTCTTCAACTCACTCAACACTCTCGACGGACTCGTATGCGAGCAGCGTACCGAGCAGGCCAGTGACTACATACACAAACTGGCTCATATGTATCGCTACATGCTACGGTGCGAGGAGGACGCGCTGGT
>JAZNKZ010000051.1:0-14527 GCA_045578815.1 Paludibacteraceae bacterium | reverse complement strand
AGGACTTGTTCGGTGACTTGCTGTATCGCCAGACAAGTGGGACAGCGTTTGGCAGTGTGGAAATAATAGACATGCAATTTGCCGTCGTTGGCGATATTTGCGTCTGTGGTTTGGGTGTTGCTACCACAACTGAGCAGGAGCAAGGCGATGCTTGCCAATAAATACCATCTTTTCATGTTGTTGGGGTTAATAGGTTAATAATGGCTTGTTTGCTGAGTAGCCCTGTGGCGATTACTTGACCATTGCGAACGAGGGCGGGTAGGGCAAATACTTCGTACTGGAGTATCTCTTGGATATCCTCTACTTTGCTTACTTCGGCTTGAATGCCCATTTCTTCTACTGCTTGTAGCAGATTTGCGTGCAAGGTCTTGCATTTGCTGCAACCTGTGCCTAATACAATTAGTTTCATGTTGGTTGTTAGAATTTTGATGATTTATACTATTGTTTGTATTTTTACGAACAATTAAGGTTCGGGTATATAAATGCTCCACCTCGTGGGTGGCTATGTGTGGGTTGAATAAGTTTTAAGAGTTTTAAGGGTTCTAAAGATTACTGACAACAGCAGTCGTTGGCAGAGGTGTTTGTTTTATTAAGTGGTTGGTTGATAAACTCTTGCAGTAGCATTTGCAGGAGCAACCAATTCTGCTGATTGATACAATATTTCACTTTGGCACCTTCTACGATTCCTTGAATTAGCCCTGCTTCTTTTAGAGCATTAAGATGCTGACTAACAGTAGCTTTTGCAATTGGTAGTTCTTCTTCTATATTGCCGAAGTAGCACTCCTTTCTGCGTAGGAGAAATTGGATAATCGCAATGCGCGCAGGGTGGGCTAATGCTTTGGCGTATGTTGCCAATTGCTCTTGTTTAAGGGTGTATGTCTTGTCTGTCATATGGGTAGATATTTGGATGTGTCTAATATGTAGTTATTCAAAATTGTTCGCAAAGGTACGAACAATATTTCATTTGACCAAATTTTGGTGTGTTATTTTTAGAAACTTTAACAGTTTTAGGTGAGAGGCTATTAGGCGAGAAAGACTACGAAACTGCGCAGGGGCAGTCTCGTGGTGGATGTAAGCCTGCCTCAAATGCCTTCAGCAGATATGGCAACAAGTATTGTTCAAATGGCAATAATTCTACTAACAGAAGAAGGGCGTACAGCGTACGGCACGGGTTTTGTTCTGTAATTGGTAGTACCATTCATTATTAACTATGAAAATTTTAATTCTTTCATGCAATACAGGAGAGGGGCACAATTCCTGTGCAAAGGCACTGAAGATAGCCATGGATAGGCGCGGTATAGTGTGCGATATCCAAGATACATTGGCATTGGTCAGCGATGAACTATCGCAGCGTGTAGCTAATGCGTACGTCTCTTCTACACAAGGTGCATTATTTGAAACGGTGTATAAGATTGGTGGTTTCGTGAGCGATAATATCGATTTCCATCAATCGCTCGTTTATGGTGTCAATCGTTTGTATGCTAATACCTTGTACGAACATATTCGTGATGGTGCGTATGATGTGGTAGTGTGCGTACACCTCTTTCCTGCTGAGGCTATGACTGCTCTGCGTCGCAACGCCATGTTGCAGATTCCTACTTATTTCGTAATGACCGATTACACTTGTATCCCTTTCTTATCAGAAACAGACTTGGACTTCTACATTATTCCGCACGAGCATTTGGTGGAGGAGTTTGTGGAGAAAGGTGTGCCTCGCGAGAAGTTGGTACCGATAGGTATTCCTGTAGATGAGCTAAAGTTCACTACTCGTAAGCCCAAACATAAAGCACGCCAATCGTTGGCAGATACGCTCGGACTGCATGATTGGACTACGTATGGTGGACATTGGTATTTAATTATGTCGGGCTCTATGGGATATGGCAATCTAGATGCGCTGATGCATCAGTTATTGATGCGTATTCGTGAGGAAGATAAGGTGGTTTGCGTTTGTGGTCGCAATCAACAGATGTACGATAACCTACAAACAACCTTTGCCAACGATAAACAACTCTGTTTGTTGGGCTTCACCGATCAAGTGTCGCTATTGATGGATGCTTCGGATGTGATCTTTACTAAGCCAGGCGGCATCACCTCCACCGAGGCAATAGTCAAGAATATTCCTATAGTTCACACCGCTCCTATTCCTGGTCTAGAGAACTACAATGCGCAGTTTTTTCATAATCATGGCTTGTCTTACCACACAACTGACATCAGCCAACAAGTGGCAGTGGCTATGCGATTATGTGAAGATAAAGCATTTAGAAATAGGATGTTGCAGCAGCAACGCTTGAATAGCAATCCGCACACTTCGGATGATGTGATAGATTTGATATTAAACAAACAAGAGATAGTATATGAAGAATAAGAAACAACGCACATTGCACGATAGTTTGAAGCGCATTTATGCGGTGCTATTTGTTTTGACTATTGGTTTTGGCGCAGGCAATATCGTATATCTATGGCACCAGCCCGACATGACGGCTAATGCTTTGTTTTTCTGCGCGATACAGTATGTCGTGATATTGGCTATTCTCACTATCCCTGTGCTACTGCGCAAGCGATTTATGATTCACATTCCGCTACTCATCACTGTGGTATGTGCGCTCTTTGGCTTTGTAACGATGATTATGGGCGACGGACTGAACTTCTATGGTCGCTTCAGTTGGTGGGACTCTGTGCTACATCTGTTTTCAGGCAGTGTGTTGGCGTTTGTGGGATTGTGGATTATCAGTATAATGTTTGAAAATAGCAGTCAGTTGGTGCTGAGAAACAAGGCGTTTCTCGCGTTTTATGTATTGCTCTTTGGCTTGAGTTGTGGTGCAGTTTGGGAGGTGTGCGAGTATGCGTATGATGCCATTGCTGGCACTAATACGCAGCAGTTTATGGCTACCACTACAGCATCTATCATTTCGGCAGAAGATGTGCCACTATGCGGTCATGAGGCACTGCGCGACACGATGGGGGATATGATACTAAACTTGGTGGGCAGTCTACTGGTGGCTATTTTTGTCTTTCTTCGCTATGATAAACTGATGGATATGCACCAGTCGGCAATAGAGGAAGAGTGAGGTGTAGTTGGCGTCTTGTAGTGAATATATATTTTCCTACATTACTCATGCTTTTTCAGTGGGTCAAGTCTTGCGAAATAGCGTGCGTCCTTGATAAAGCAGACCAGATACATTAGGAACATAATCGCTGCTACAATGCAACCCACATAATCCATAAAGCGGCAGGTGGTTTCTACGCCAAGAAGTATGTGTGAGCGGCTAAATTGTTGCAAGTGAGGAGAACAAATAATAATGGTATTGAGAATAATCACCAATAGTCGGAACTCAGTAGGTCCCATCTTGGCGTATGTCAATCGGAACTCACTCTTTAGGTGCGCATTGATAGACACATAGACTTCCAACATCAAATACATTACCAACACCAACATCGCTACGCCCATATTCATCATCGGCGATAATCCGATGCCACCGAAGATGGCTAATTGGCAGAGTAGGTCGGTGTTGTGGTCGAGGTAATAGCCATAAATAGGGCGTTGCGTGTTGCGTACACGCGCAAGTGTGCCGTCCAAAGAGTCGCCAAACCAATTGACTATCAGTCCAAACGAGGACAGCCATAGCCATTGGTAACTAAAGTAAGTTAGTACGAATCCTATGCCAGTGAGTAATGCACCGAACACACCTATCAAGGTGAGCATATCCGATGTGATCCACGAGGGAAGATGATTTGCCATTTTGACAAGTACTTTCTTTTCTATGCCATTGAGCACAGATGTTTGAATACGATGTGCCTGCTTGATTTCAGGCTGAGAGGTAGGAGTTGTCATAGTTGTGATGTTTATTTAGGTTACATGAAATGTGCAAAGGGTTTAACGATTACTTGCAGCAGTCGCTCTTTGAAGGAGCGTTGTTGCCACCAGTCCTGCGGGATATGGTTGCAGTGCTGCATGTCTTGTTCGAATATCTGCCGCATTTGTTGAGCAAAAGCTGTGTCATTGACAAACGCGTTGACTTCGGAACTTTGAGTGAAACTGCGAAAATCTATGTTTGAAGAACCTACGGTGGCTATCTTATCATCTGCCACCCACGCTTTAGCGTGGATAAAACCAAAGGTATGGAAATAGATTTTCACTCCTGCTGCCAGTAGTGGTTTGAGATAGGAGCGCGAAGCGTAAGAGATAAAGATAGATCGATCACCCCGTTTAGGAATCATCAGTCGTACATCTACTCCACGTTTAGCAGCCTCGCATAATGCTTCTTCTAGCTGTTTCGGTGGCAGGAAATAGGGGGATTGGATATATAGGTACTGCTTCGCAGAGTCCGCCATCTCTATCATGGCTTGCAGAATAGGTGGCATGCTGTCCTCTGGGTCGGAAGCGATAATTTGGATGGGACATTGTGCTTGGTGTATAGTGTAGTGTGGTGTAGCATGGTGTAGAGTAGTGTCGTGTGGTGTAGTTGTGGATTGTTTGCGCCAATCATCCATGAATACTTGTTGCAATTGTTGGCACGCCGCACCCTCAATGCGCAGGTGTGTATCGCGCCAATCGCCATTGTGTACGCCCTTTAGGTAACGCTCGGCGATATTCATTCCGCCCATATAACCGATATGACCGTCAATGACTACAATCTTGCGGTGGTTACGGTTGTTGGAGTAGGCAGACGGAATAGGCAATACGGGATTGTAACGATGCACTTCTATACCGTATAGTTGCATTTCGTGAAAGAATGAGTGATCTACTATCGCACCTGGAAAGGCATCATAGATAACATATACAGGCACACCATCTTGGGCTTTGTTGATCAATGCTTCTTGTATTTCAACACCTAAAGGATCATTCTCAAATTTGAAGAACTGAAAGAATACATATTCTTTTGCACGGTCAATATCGTGCAAAAGTTGCGGAATCATCTGGGATATATTGGTGTATGTGTCTATGATGTTACCATGTGTAGCATGTTCAATATATAGTGGTCGTTTGAGTTCGTTGAGTTGCGCGGAAGGGGTGTATTTCCTACGACGCACAATATCACACACAATCGCGCCAATGATAACAATGGCGCATATAATGATGATTATCAAATGGCTTGTTTTCACTTTCCACTTTTTCGCTTCTTTCGTTCTTCGCGGCGCAGTTGGCGCTGGTATGCACGGCGTTGGCGTTCTAAGGCGCGCTCTTGCTGCTGCTTCCACATTGCCTCTTGGCGCGCTTGAATCTCATCCTGATGCTTCTCCATATACCGCTGTAGCCATGTCTTGCGCGGACGGACTACGGCAGGTGCTTCTTGCGTATTTGTGACCGTCACATCATAGTAACTCTTGCGCTTGAAGATACGGTATATCCACCATAGCCACGAGCGTGAGAAGGTGATATGCGTGTAGGCATTGTCTTCCGACAGAAAGGTGGTACTGGTGGAAACTGTAAAATCGAGTGTCTTGCCTTTTTTGCCTATTGGCAGGTATCTGCCGCTACGAATCGTTAAGAAATACGCACCACGAGGGAGCGTAAAGCGTGCTTGCGGTGTTGACATCATGCCTACCAACCGTCCATTAACCACAATTTCATAGCGACGCCCTACGCTTAGCCCTTGGTGCGTGATAACAATATTGGATTTCTTATTTCGCCTAAACGGCTCATGCGATTTTTCCATAGTTAATTATTATTTTATATTTCGTTGTTGTTTGATATGTTCGTATGCTTTGTTGGCAGCGCGGAACTTCTCGGCAGCTGCTTGTTTTTCTTGCTCGGAAGCATTGACCTGTTTGTCGGGATGATACTCCATCGCCATTCTTCGATATGCCTTTTTCACTTCATCATCGGTAGCGTTGGGCGATATGCCTAAAGTCGTATAAGCAGTGGGCATATCGTAGGCAGGTTCCCGTTTGGGCGGAGTGTATTGCTCGTAGAATGATTCGGCGTGCTGATAGGTGCTTTGTGCACCTGCCAAACGCTTCATAAGGCGTTGGAAGAAATAAATCACACAGCCCAATTGTAGCCCCATAAACAAGCCCACTGGACCTGCCCATAACCAACCTAATAATACACAGATGATAATTGCCATTTGTTTTACTTTTGTCTTTATCTCTAAATAGTAGCCGCTTCGTCGGTGTTCACTAAACAGTAGCCCGCAGGGCGTTCTCTAAACCCTAAACAACACCTCGTGTTCTTTTTCCGTAGTTCCCGCTGTTTGACCGAATATTGCATATTTTGCTATAGCTGTCCACCTACAATACTCGCAGCGGGAGATTACGAAAAAGAGATTATCACTAACTTATAGGCGAAAACTGTGCCAAAAGGTCATAAAAAAGCCCTTTGGCAGTTCTTTTCCGTCAAAGGGCAAATGCGTGTATCCATTTGGACAATTATCTCTGTTCGCGAAAGGACAATGCTGACATGCTTGTCAGTATATCAAATTCCCTTCGGGTTAGGCGACCACCATAGGAGATCTGTGGGAGATTGGTGGGCTTTCGGTCGCTGTTAGGTTTCTAGTTTTCAGTTTTCGTTTTTGCCAAAGGGATACCGAACCCTTGCCGAAGGAGTGCTTGAATACGAGCATTGATACGAGCAAGAAGAATGACGAGATAAAAACTCACCCCGCAAATAAGTTGCGAAGTGAGCATATTTTTTAGGGATGCGTAGCCCAATAATCAGATATCTTGCTATAAATATACTTTTTAGCATACTCTACAATCTGCTTTCGTTGTCTTGGGGTGCAATTAGCACACTGTGGATATATATTCACAATTTTATCCCGATCGTAGGGTTTGGTTCTTCGAGTACGCCATGTTTCTATTCTTTTAGCGCAGTTCATATCACTTTTATATTCATTCATTAGATAATCTGCATACTGGTACCCTAAATCTTGTAACCATCCCATAGCTACATAATCTTTATACCTGACTATTCAACCTCTTGCCCCATTATATTATAGGATTTATCATTATGAAGAATGACTACTTGACCATTACGGATGACTTTTTTAACAGATGCATCCTTGTCACTAGAAATTTGAACATCCTCAACATCAGTTGGTAATTGACTAATTGGCAAAATGCTACCAAAGCCATCCCAAGGATACATGTATTTATAAATATCCACAGACTCGTCAGGCACATATAATACTGCGGATGAAATAGGGACGTAAGCAAATACATCTTTTCCTGTGCTTGGAACCAATATTGCTTTACAAATTACTATTGTCAAAGAGGAGCAACCTGAGAAAGCAGAATATCCAATGCTTGTCACACTCTCACCGATAGTGACAGAGGTCAAAGAAGAGCAGTTACAGAAAGCCCAATTTCCAATGCTTGTCACGCTATTAGGGATAGTAATGGAGGCCAAAGATGTGCAACCTATGAAAGCCTCCGTTCCAATACTCGTTACGCTGTTAGGGATGGCTATAGAGGTCAAAGAAGAGCAACCAGAGAAAGCATAATCTCCAATGCTTGTCACGCTATTAGGGATAGTGATAGAGGTTAAAGAAGAGCAATCACGGAAAGCGTGATATCCAATACTCGTTACGCTGTTAGGGATGGCTATAGAGGTCAAAGAAGAGCAATAAGAGAAAGCCCAATCTCCAATGCTTGTCACACTATTAGGGATAGTAATGGAGGTCAAAGAGGAGCAACCTGAGAAAGCAGCATATCCAATGCTTGTCACACTATTAGGTATGGTGATAGAGATCAAAGAAGTGCAACCAGAGAACGCCCCTTCTCCAATACTTTTCACACTACTAGGGATGGTGATGGATGTCAAAGAACTGCATTCATGGAACGTCCTATATCCAATGCTTGTCACACTCTCACCGATAGTGACAGAGGTCAAAGAAGAGCAATAAGAGAAAGCCTCCTTTCCAATACTCGTTACGCTGTTAGGGATGGCTATAGAGGTCAAAGAAGAGCAACCACGGAAAGCATAATCTCCAATGCTTGTCACGCTATTAGGGATAGTAATGGAGGCCAAAGATGTGCAACCTATGAAAGCCTCCTTTCCAATACTCGTCACAGTATATTGTTTGCCATTATATTGAATTAAAGTTGGTATTGATATAGAAGTAGGATCACTAATATAACAACCTACCACTTCTGCCGTATTAGAAGAAAGTGTCTCATAATACAAATTGCCATATTGGAATTTTGCCCAAAGGTTAGTAGTAGCCAATAGCGCTACGAATAATGTAAATAATTTTGTTTTCATTACTTTTTGATTTACATTTATCCCTACTGGCCCCAAGCAGAGAGTGTTTTTATTTTAGGTTATATATAGGCATACAAAAAAAGCGTGGAACCTTACCTTTGCTTATTCTCTGACTAGAGGTCCTGGAGTACCTTTCCTATAAGAATAAGCAAGCAACGCCCACGCCGAATATGAAATGCCACCAAACAGAGCAGTCCATGAAGGACGCTCTGCAGGCGGGATATACATATCCCAAAGGGCGTTTACTGACTTCTTGCTTTGGATAGGTTGAAATTTTCCAGGTTTCTAGTCACCAAAACAAGCGCTAATAAACGCTTTTTATACTATGTCTGCAACTACCCACCCAAATGACATAATCCCAAGCGTGGACTAGTTACGAGTGCAAAGGTAGTATATTTTTTTGAATTAGGCAAGAAAAATCGCCTTTTGGGGTGATTTTTCTGGTTTGGGGTGTATAGGGTAAGGTGAAAAGTGTAAAGGCAGAGATTATTTTTTAGGAATGAAGTCAATTCATTTAGTGTGTAATCTTAATAAACAGCACTTTTTGAGTTCGGGAGTTCCTTGGTTGTTCCTTGGTTCATCCTTGGTTCTTCTTTGGTTTTTTACACGGAAGAAATAGGAAAGGTACAGAGGAAAAGAATCTTAACAAAAGTACTTTTTGAACTATAAACTATGAGTGATGAGTTTTAATCAATTATCGCTGTTCACGAAAAGACAATGCAGACATGCCTGTCAAGCGGTGGAAATACTTACAGAAACTGCTGGCAGAGGAGAAGCACATATCAGATGCTATCTCCTTAACACTCTTATTGGTATTAGATAACATCGCTTTGATTTCTGCTACTGCTACCTTATCAATAATCTCTGTTGGGGTGGCTTGGACGGTGGTACGGCAAATAGATTGCAAATACTTGGTTGTGATACACATCTGTTCGGCATACCAACCCACGTTACGCTCTTTGCCTTTGGTGTCCTTCAGCAGGCGCATGAACTCAAGCATCAGCTGTTGCTTGCGGTCGCTGGTTGGAGTGTCCGCAGGGGCACAATGCATCTGCTCATCTATCCACGAAAGCAGTTCAAAGATAGCCGATTGGCACAACAGGTATTGAATACGCTGGTGATAGATATTATCGGGATCGGTATGCGACAATAGTATATTATAGTACTGCTGCATGTGCTCACGCACGGAGGAAGAAATAGTCAGCACGGGATGGGCGTGAAGGAATTGAATCTTCTTGTGCCACTCTTTCTCTATTTGTAGGCAGGAGTAGATGGTTTCGTCCATCTGCGAGGTGGGATTGATGATGATATTGCACTGCCAATCGGGCGAAAGGGATAGTATATTCATTTCAGCAGCAAAACTACCAAATAGCACCATTTGTGAAGTTAGGTGGTAGTGGACATGATTAAACTCAATATCTGCCCAACCTTTGACGGCTAATAAGGTGTAGTTGGCAGTAGCAGGAAGATACTGTTTGTCGCAGAGCAAATGGATATCGTTGCTGGTTGTGATGTGTTGGAATAGGTTAGTTGGCATGGTGGGTTAATTATGAATTAAGAATTATGCATTATAGTTGCAGCGCTAAAGCAATAGCAGACTAAATCGGGGCAAAGGTAATAAGATTTTTTGGAATGAGCAAATAAAATGCTAATAAATGCTATTTCGCGGGGTACTATAAACGCTCTGAATAGTGCGGTTATTGTGCGGTAATAGTGCGGTGCGAACTGCTGTTTAGAGCGTACTATTATGACATACAAAAAAGAGAGTCGTGGAGACTCTCTTTTTTGCTATATATAATAAGGTGTATTCCTTATCCGAGCATGGTGAGCAAGATACCTGCAGCCACAGCAGAACCAATCACACCGGCTACGTTTGGACCCATAGCGTGCATGAGGAGGAAGTTGCTAGGATCAGCCTTTTGTCCCTCAGATTGGCTCACACGAGCAGCCATTGGTACAGCAGACACACCTGCAGAACCGATCAGTGGGTTGATCTTCTCCTTAGAGAAGAGGTTCATGAACTTAGCCAAAAGTACACCACCAGCAGTACCCATACCGAAGGCCACGATACCCATACAGAGAATCAAGATGGTCTTCACGTTGAGGAAAGTATCACCCGTAGCTGTAGCACCTACAGAAAGACCGAGGAAGATAACCACGATGTTCATGAGTTCGTTTTGAGCGACCTTGCTTAAGCGATCCACTACGCCAGACTCCTTCATGAGGTTACCCAACATCAAGCAGCCAATCAATGGAGCAGCGTCAGGCAAAACCAAAGCGATGATAGCAGTGATAATGATAGGGAAGACAATCTTCTCTACCTTGCTCACAGAGCGGAGTTGTTTCATCTTAATCTTGCGCTCCGCTGGAGTAGTCAGCGCACGCATGATAGGTGGTTGAATCACTGGCACCAATGCCATGTAGGAATAAGCTGCGATAGCGATAGGGCCGAGCAAGTGAGGAGCCAACTTAGATGTCAAGAAGATAGAAGTAGGACCGTCCGCACCACCGATGATACCGATAGAACCAGCCTCAGCAGGGGTGAAGAATGCACTTGCACAGAGGAAAGTGATAAAGATACCCACTTGCGCAGCAGCACCCAAGATCAATGATTTAGGGTTAGCAATCAGCGGACCGAAGTCAGTCATCGCACCTACACCGATGAAGATCAAGCAAGGATAAACACCCGCTTTGACACCGATATAGAGCACATCGAGAAGACCAGCGTTCTTGAGGATGTAACCGTAGCTATGATAGCCCTCATGGGTTGCATCGAGGAAGTTAGCCCACAACTCTGGGTGGTACATATTCGCGTTTGGCAAGTTGGTGAGCAACATACCAAAAGCGATAGGCAATAGGAGCAATGGCTCGTATTGCTTCTTAATCGCCAAGTACAAGAGGAAGAATGAGATAAGGAGCATGACACCATCGCGCCAGCCCATATCCATAAATCCCATGCCTTGGAAGAAAGTTAATACGTCATTCCACATAATTCTTGAGTTTAAAAAGTTTTAAGGGTTTAAAAAGTTTTAAAGGTAAAATTATGCGATAACAACGAGCAAGTCGTCTTGCATTACGCTTTGACCAGCAGCCACAGCGATCTTGGTAACAGTACCGTCGCAGTCAGATAGGATAGGGTTCTCCATCTTCATACTTTCGAGCACGAGGAGTGTGTCACCCTTCTTGACTGCTTGACCTTCCTTCACAGCCACAGAGATGACAGAACCAGGGAGTGGGCTGTTGATCTTGTTGCCACCTACAGGAGCAGCCGCAGGAGCTGGAGCTGGAGCAGGAGCATGCGCTGGTTTTGGTTGAGGAGCAGCTACTGGCTTTGGCGCAGCAGGCGCAGAAGCCTCAGCTACGGTCTCGATCTCAACGAGCTTGTCGTCTTGCATTACGTTTTGACCCGCTTGAACGAGAACGTTCTTCACGGTACCTGTGTACTCGCTAGCAACGACGTTCTCCATCTTCATACTTTCCATGGTGAGGAGGGTGTCACCCTTCTTCACGCTGTCACCAGGTTTCACCATCACCTTCACGATGCTACCTGGTAGTGGGCTCTTGACAGTAGCCGCACCAGCAGGCTTAGCAGCTACAGGAGCAGCGCTAGGAGCAGCGGTAGGAGCAGCTACGCGAGCAGCTTTCACTTTCTTAGACTCATTCTTTTGGAACTCAACGATGAAAGAAGTACCGTTAACTACTACTTCTGCTACGTTTGGTTCTATTTCTTTAACGGTTGTCTCGTATTTTTGACCACCGATAGTAAAATTAAATCCTTTTTTCATTGTTTTAACGATGTAAATTGTTCATGCCGTACATCTTGTTGTTCCATTGTGTACGGTGTGGTTGAATAGTAATTTTGGTATCTTCCTCATCGTGTACACCATTATAATAAAGGTGCAACGCGAGCGCAATAGCAGCGGTACTATCAGCAGTCAGCGTGATAGAATCGTCGAGCTTGCTGTGGGTATGGGTAACCGTTTGCTCAGCTGCTTTGTTCTCCACTTTCTTGGCTTTTACGCGGGGTTGCATAATCCAACCCATGAGTTTCATCACGTAAACGAAAGCGAACAGCAAGAGCACCACCATACCAAAACCGAGACCGGTAATAAACCAAGTCTGAGCAGTAATGCCCTCTTGGTCTTTTGTGGATGGAACTTCTACCACGGTATTAGCAGCCACCTCCACTGTATCTTGTGCTACAGAATCTTGTGCTACAGAATCAGGTGCTACCTCTACTACGGTATTGTTCATTACGTCTAGCAACATCATAATTACAATGGGATATTAGAGTGTTTCTTGAGAGGGTTGGTCAAGCGCTTGGTTTGCAAGTTCTCGAATGCGCGAACGATACGCTTACGAGTGTTGCGTGGCTCGATGATATCATCGATATAACCGCGGTTAGCTGCTTGATATGGGCTAGCGAACAAGTCTTTGTACTCAGCCTCCTTCTCAGCAATAAATTTCTTTCTTTCTTCTGGATCCTCGATAGCCTTGATAGCCTTAGCTTGGAGCACACCTACTGCGCCACTAGCACCCATCACAGCGATCTCAGCGTTTGGCCATGCGTAGCATACGTCACCACGCAATTGCTTGCAGCTCATCACGATATGGCTACCACCGTAAGACTTACGGATAGTCACAGTCACCTTAGGCACAGTTGCCTCGCCGAATGCGAACATGAGTTTTGCTCCGTGATCGATGATACCAGCGTACTCTTGACCTGTACCGCAGAGGAAACCAGGAACGTCCACGAGGGTAAGGATTTGGATATTAAATGCGTCGCAGAAACGAACGAAACGAGCAGCTTTACGGCTAGCATCGCAGTCCAATACACCTGCCAACCAGTTTGGTTGGTTAGCTATGATACCGGTAGAACGGCCGTTGAAACGTGCGAAACCGCAGATGATGTTCTTAGCGTAGTCTTTTTGAACCTCCATGAAGTCGCCGTTATCTACGATAGTGTAGATGATGTCCTTCATGTTGTATGGTTTGTTAGGATCATCAGGAACGATCTCGTTCAAACTCTCCTCTACACGCATTGGATCATCGGTGCAGTTCATAAGTGGAGCCTCCTCCATGTTGTTTTGTGGGATGAAGCTTACCAAGCGACGAACCTCTTGCAATGCCTCTTCCTCGGTAGCGGCTACGAAGTGAGTAACACCAGACTTGGTTGCGTGTACCTTAGCACCACCCAATTGCTCTACGGTTACATCCTCACCTGTCACGCTCTTCACTACCTTTGGACCAGTGATGAACATATATGAGTTGTTCTCAGTCATCATGATGAAGTCGGTCAAAGCTGGGCTATATACCGCACCACCGGCGCAAGGGCCAAAGATTACTGAGATTTGTGGCACTACACCAGAAGCCAAGATATTACGCTCGAAGATCTCAGCGTAACCTGCCAATGCGCAAGCACCTTCTTGAATACGAGCACCACCTGAATCGTTCAAACCGATGATAGGAGCACCAAGTTTAACGGCTTGATCCATTACGTTGCAGATCTTGAGCGCCATAGTCTCGCTCAATGAACCACCGATAACGGTAGCGTCTTGTGCGAATACGAATACGAGGCGGCCGTCGATAGTACCACTACCTACTGCTACACCGTCACCCAAGAATACTTTTTTCTCCATACCGAAGTCGTGGCAACGGTGTGTGAGGAACATGTTTACTTCCTCAAATGAACCCTCATCGAGGAGCATGTTGATACGCTCGCGAGCAGTATAGCTGCCCTTTGCGTGATGTTTTTCTACTGCTGCTTCACCGCCACCGGCTGCTACCTTCACGCGGTTGTCAATCAGTTTTTGCAATTTTGTTGTATCCATTTTTTATAATGATTTTATTAGTCCAAATTACTTAGGTTGCTCGCAGAGCTCTGTCAAGATACCCTTGGTTGATTTTGGGTGCAAGAATGCGATCATGAGGTTCTCTGCGCCTTTGCGTGGAGCTTTGTCGATGAGTTGGATACCAGCTGCCTCTGCCTCTGCCAATGCCTCCTCTACGCTATCAACGTTGAATGCAACGTGGTGAATACCACCGCGACCACCGTTCTTCTCGATGAATTTTGCGATAGAAGACTCTGGGCTAGTTGCTTCAAGAAGCTCGATTTTTACTTCACCTACTTTGAAGAAAGCGGTTTTTACTTTTTGGTCAGCTACCTCTTCGATAGAGTAGCACTTACCACCAGTTAAGAACTCGAAGAAAGGCATTGCCTCTTCCAAACTTGTTACAGCGATTCCAAGATGCTCAATGTGAGTTGGTTTCATTGTTTTTTAGATTTTTTGTGACTGCGGATGGGGTGAGTACTTATTCCTGTTC
>JAZNKZ010000050.1:0-22731 GCA_045578815.1 Paludibacteraceae bacterium | reverse complement strand
TTGTTGAATGCGCCAACGGGGAAGTTACCACCAGCACGGAGGGTGAAACCGTTTTGTGCAGATGCAGAAACTGCGAAACCTAAGATGACTGCTACAAGAGCCATTACTTTCTTAACATTTTTCATAATCTTCAATTGTTTGTTTGTTAATAATGAATTAAATATGTTTTGAAACAGTGAATTGCGATTTGCGTTTATAATGTGAATCCCTTACTGCGTTGTTATAGTAACGCAGCAAAGGTACACCTTATTTTATTAATAAAAAAACTTTTCTTAAAGATTTTCGATGGCTCGTATCAAGGCATCGGTGCTTTCTGTCTTCGTGGCCCAGCTGGTACAGATGCGCATGGCGGTATGCTCCTCATCGATGCGTTGCCACAGGGAAAGCATGAAATGCTCAGATAATGTGGCTATTTGTGTGTCGGTGAAGATGGGAAACTGCTGGTTGGTGGGACTGTCGATCAGGAAGCCGATACCCTTGGCCTGTAGTGCAGCCTTGATGCGCATGGCCTCGTCGATGGCATGTTGTGCTATGTCGAAATAGAGGTTGCCGGTGAATAGGGTGGCAAACTGCAGACCGAGCAAACGCCCTTTGGCCAGCATGCCTCCATGCTGCTTGATGCTGTAGCGGAAGTCTCTCTTCAAGGTCTCATTCATGATGACAACGGCTTCGCCAAAAAGTGCGCCCACCTTGGTGCCACCAATGTAGAAAACATCGGCCAACTGGGCCAACTGGGGCAGCGTGAGGTCACACTCGGGTGAGCAGAGTCCGTATCCTAAGCGTGCTCCGTCGACAAACAATGGGAGATCGTACTTGTTGCACACGGTGCGTATGGCCTTCAGCTCATCATGTGAGTAGATGGTGCCTATCTCTGTGGGGAAGGATAGGTATACCATCCCTGGCTGTACCATGTGCTCGGGACCATCCTCATGGATATGTGCCTGCATGGCCTCGTCGATTTGCTTGGCTGTGAGCTTGCCGTCCTCGGTAGGTATCGCCAATACTTTATGCCCGGTACTCTCTATCGCACCAGTCTCATGTACGTTGATATGTCCGCTCGTGGCTGCCAATACTCCTTGATAGGGACGCAGTATGTGGGCTATGACCGTAGTGTTGGCTTGAGTGCCACCGACAAGGAAATGTACGTCGGCATTGTCGCTCTGGCAGGCTTGCTTGATCAGGCGGCGAGCCTTCTCGCAGTGAGGGTCTTCGCCATAGCCTACCGTCTGCTCCATGTTGGTCTCAGTGAGTCTCTTTATGATGAGGGGGTGAGCACCCTCGTTGTAATCGCATTGAAATTGTATCATGTTCTGTTTTTTTCTTGTTTAGTGTTTAGAGTTTAGTGTTTAGAGAAAATGGGAAATAAGAAACAAGAGAAATGTGCGTTCTGCGGGCGCGAGATGAAGGATTTGTTTCGCGCAGATATTCCAGGCGTGTATATCTGCCACGAGTGTATCGAGGCAGGGCACAAAATGATCATGGAGATGCAGGTGCAGAAAGCACAAAATCCAGAAATAGAAGGACTAGAATTATCTACCCTACCTAAACCTGCAGAGATTAAGGCCTTTCTTGACCAATATGTGATTGGACAAGACGAGGCAAAAAGATTTTTATCTGTGGCTGTGTATAACCACTACAAACGCGTGCTTCAGCCCAAGAGCGACGATGGTGTGGAGATTGAGAAGAGCAATATCCTGCTAGTAGGTTCGACAGGTACGGGTAAGACCTTGCTCGCTCGCACGATTGCCAAACTGCTGAAGGTGCCTTTTGCCATTGTGGACGCTACTGCGCTGACCGAAGCCGGATATGTGGGCGAAGATGTGGAGTCGCTATTGGTTAGACTGCTACAAGACGCCGATTATGATTTGCAAAAAGCGCAAAAAGGTATCGTTTTTATCGACGAGATGGACAAGATTGCCCGCAAGAGTGAGAACCCAAGTATCACGCGTGATGTGTCGGGTGAGGGCGTGCAACAAGGTTTGCTGAAATTGCTAGAAGGTTCGGTGGTAAACGTGCCACCACAAGGCGGAAGAAAACATCCCGAGCAAGAGTTTATCCATGTGGATACCCGCAATATATTGTTTATCTGCGGCGGTGCGTTTGATGGTATCGAGCGCAAGATAGCACAACGCATGAACACCCAAGTGGTGGGATTTGATGCACAGAAAAAAGCGCAAAAGATTGACAAGGATAATTTGCTGCAATACGTAGCACCACAGGACTTGAAGTCGTTTGGATTAATTCCTGAGATCATCGGTCGTTTGCCTATCTTGACCTACCTCAAGCCACTGGATAAACAAGCACTGCGTAACATCCTTACCGAACCCAATAACGCCATCACCAAACAATACCAAAAACTGTTACAGATGGATGGTATCACACTGACATTTGCCGATGAAATGTTGGATTATGTGGTGGATAAAGCTGTGGAGTATAAGTTGGGTGCACGCGGACTGCGCGGACTGATGGAAACAGTGATGATGGATGTGATGTTTGACCTGCCATCGGCTAAAACACGCAAAAAAACATTTGAAGTAACCAAAGATTATGCTGCTCAGCGAATTGAGAAAGCCGATCTCTATACTCTCGCTGCACAACAACAAGAATTATAAACTCTTTGAAAAAATAAGAACCTATAAACATGAAAAAAGTAGTAATTATGATGACAATGGTAGCCACATTAATAGGCTGCTGCGCTAAAAAACCACATTACGAGAATGTGGATGAGTATCCAGGGAAACAAGGTTCGTTGGAGGAGATGATGTATTCGCCAGAGCAAACCACATTCTCTGTATGGAGCCCTAATGCGGATACGGTTTATCTGAATTTGTATGCAGATGCTACAACCCAAGCACCATTGCAAACACTCCGCATGTGCCGTCAGAAAGATGGCAGTTGGGTGAAGACGGTGAAGGGCGACCTGAATGGACAGTTCTATACATTCCAAATTGTAGAACCTAGTTCGCGTTGGACATTGCACGAGACTCCAGGTATCTTTGCGAAAGCTGTAGGCGTGAATGGTCGTCGTGGAGCGGTGATTGACCTCGCTAGTACCAATCCAGAAGGTTGGGCAGAGGATGTACGTCCTGCTTTTGGCGGTGCGAAAGATGCGATTATTTATGAGATGCACCACCGCGATATGACTATCCATGAGACTTCAGGTGTAAAGAACAAAGGTAAGTTTATCGGTTGGACCGAGCACGGTACTAAGACCGAAGAGGGATTGGCCACTGGTATTGATCACCTTTTGGAGCTAGGTGTGACCCATGTACAGATATTGCCATCGTATGACTACGGATCAGTGGATGAAACACGTTTGAGCGACAATAAATACAACTGGGGTTATGACCCAGTGAACTACAACGCTCCCGATGGAGGTTATAGCACCAATCCATACGACCCTGCTACTCGTATTCGCGAGATGAAAATGATGATTCAGGCGTTACACAAAGCAGGTATCCGTGTGATCATGGATGTGGTGTACAATCATACATTCAACGTGGAAAACAGTAACTTCACACAGACCGCACCAGACTATTTCTATCGTCTCACCGAAAGTGGTGAGCTAGGAAATGCATCAGGCTGCGGCAACGAGACAGCTAGTGAACGCGCGATGATGCGTAAGTTTATCATTGAGTCATGCCGTTATTGGATTGAGGAGTACCATATAGATGGTTTCCGCTTTGACCTGATGGGTATTCATGATGTGGAGACTATGAACCAAGTACGCGCTATGATGGATAGTATTGATCCAAGTTTGCTGCTCTATGGCGAGGGTTGGGCTGCAGGTGCCCCACTCTACAACGGCGATTCGCTGTGTATGAAGGCCAATATGCAGAAGTTGCCTAATATAGGTGCTTTCTGCGACGATATGCGCGATGCATTGCGTGGTCCCTTCTCAGACAACCATCAAGGTGCATTCTTGGCAGGCGAAGAGGGACATGAAGAGAGTATTAAGTTTGGTATTGTGGGGTGTATAGAGCATCCAGAAGTAGATATGGAGAAGGTGAACTATTCTAAGAAAGCATGGACCTGTCAGCCTACTCAATCTATCAACTATGTTTCCTGCCACGACGATATGATGCTCACCGATCGTCTCAAAGCAAGCATGAAGTTGCGTCCAGGTGAGATGCATAAACTGAGCAAGTTGGCGCAAACTGCGGTGCTGACATCACAAGGTATGCCATTCCTCTGGTGTGGAGAGGAGATTGCACGAGATAAGAAAGGGGTCCACAACTCATATTGCAGTCCTGATGATATTAACGCTATCGATTGGTCATTGAAGGATAAGAATATTGACCTTTTCCACTATTACCAAGGGTTGATTGCATTGCGTAAGGCGCACCCAGCTTTCCATATGGGTGATGCAGAGTTAGTGCGTAAGAATGTACATTTCTTGCCAGTGGAAGAAGGTGTGGTAGCATATGAGTTGAATGGTGAGGCAGTAGGTGACACATGGAAGAAGATCGTTGTGATCTTGAATAGCAAGACCCGTAGCGCACAAGTGGCGTTGCCAGAAGGCACCTTCCGCTTTGCTTGCGTCAATGGCGAATGTCCATACTATGGTGAGCGCATTGCGGAGAAGACTGTGCGCGTAGCACCACAATCGGCTGCGATATTATACCTTTAGGACGCCTCTTTGAGGCTATAGGACGCCCTGCGGGCTATAGGTTATAGGTTAAAGGCGATGAGGCTATTAGGCGATGAGGCGAAAGGTTAAAGGCTAAAGGCGATGATGAAAAGAATATGGATATACTTGCTGCTATTGGCAGCGATAGGAATGTCGGCACAGGAAGTGCCGACATCTTTTCCTCGTAAGTTCTTGATGGAACACTTTACAAGTGAAAACTGCAACCAATGCCCTATGGGGATGAGATACATCGTGGAATATCTGGAGCAGCAGACCACTCCCTATATCTGGGTAAGCTATCATGCTATATATGGAACAGACAAATACACACTCCCCGAAAACAACGAACTAGCGATGAACTTCATGGGTATTTATAATGTACCAAGTGTAGTGTTTAATCGCACAGAACAAGGTGGAAGATTGGAAGTTGGAGCAGCAACGGATTTGGTGACATGGGTAGAGGAAGGACAAGTGGCAGAAGGAGACATCGTGGCAGAAGCATCGGTGGAGATAGAGCATCATTATGACGCAACAACCCGACGACTGGATCTTACCGTGAGTGGGCAAGTTGCTAATGTAGAGAGAAGAGAGTATTTGCTCACTATATTGATTAAGGAGAATCGGTTGATAGGTGAGCAGGAAGATGCGTATTGCTCCTGGAAGGGAGTTAAGTGGAAAGAGTATATGCACCCCCGTGTGGTACGTGATTTTGTCACCAATACTTTTGGTGAAACCGTAAAAGTTACTAACCAAAGCTATAGTTATTCTACTAGTTATATCATGGATAAGGATTGGGTGGCAGAAAATTGCTGCATTGTGGCATATATTACTCCACTAGAAAAGAAACCAATTATCAATGCAGAACAAGTGGCAGTAGTGGTAGGAACTCAGGGTGGAGAACAATATGGACCATATGGAATCACCGAAGGCAAGGGACCAAATACCTCTATTACATTTGACAGTGTGCATGTAATGAAGATGGCGAATGATGAGATGGAGATTCAGCTACTATCATCCAAGACTATTCAATCACGCTATTTGGGTATTTGTAAGCAAGTAGGTTATGTGTGTGTAAATACCACAAATAGCATATTAGCGCCTGGAACCTATCCTATTCAAGAGGGAAATGCCGAAGCCACTATTACTGCTGGTTATCGAGTGGATGAAGAGGAAACTTTAGGTGGTTCAAGATTGGTGTATGCTTTGTCATCTGACTTGAAGAATGGTATAGTGACACCTATTCATCAGTGGCGCATGAGTAGCGGTGAAATGAGATTGGACGAAGAGGGCAATATCTCACTGGAGTTTACCACATACAATGGCACGAAGGTGACAGCTACAGCGATGTATGACTTCTCTCCAGCAGTGACGGGAGTGGAGGATATTGTAAGCGATGGTGCGGTGATTAGGAAAGAATTGCGCGAGGGACGACTGCTGATTATCAAGGATGGTCAAGTATATGATGTGATGGGGAATAGGTTATAGGACGCCCTGCGGGCTATTGGATAATGGACGGCGTTCCGCCTAATGGGAAAAGGAGAAAGTGTAAGGTGTAAAGGCGAGAGGTAAGAAATAGCGTGGTTCAAAAGTGAACCACGCTATTTTTATGGGGTCTAGAGAATCTAGAGAGACTAGAGAAACTAGAGGGTCTAGAGAAACTAGAAAGACTAGACAGTCTAGATCCTCTAGATTGATTGGATTATTTCACAAGTGCACCAGTAGCGGTGTACGTTTGGCCGTTGCGGATGATGTAAAGCTGACCATTGCGGAGACGCTTTTGTGTACCCACCTTTTCGGTAGTGATATTCTCTACAGCAGTAGCAGCTGCATTGTAATGTAGAACAACAGGTACATCGTATGAGTTGACTGCATCTACCTCTACTTTGAGTTTGCCATTGATATTCTCAACTATTACAGTACCATCTACGAGGCAATATAATTGCAGTGGATCAAGGTATCCCTCGGCATCCAAGCCACAGAAATAGGATTGTGCTGGGCCATCAGGGAGAATACCTTTGCAAGCTATCACAGTCCCTGACTCAAATGAACCATCTATAGGATATACACCAGCAGGTACACCGATGACAGGATCCATAGCATCGGCATTGATATAGAAGTCAACGGCGTAAGATTCATCGGCAATAATTAATTGGATTATACCATATCCTTCTATAAAATCTGTCACAATAACTTCGGCATCTGTAGGGAATGTATAATCCATATCTCCCTCTTCGGTATCAAATAGAATACGCTCACGAACAAATGTGGTCTTGTATGTCAGGTCATATTGCACTGCATTGTCGCAGATAAATGATGCAACAGCAGTGAGGATACCATTATCTACGGTGACGGTCATTGTGCCCTTTTGTACGGAGAACTCATCGTATTTTTTAGTCGCTGAATTCCACTCTTTGACATATGTATCAATTGCGTAGAAATCGTTGTGGTCGAACTTACCATCGTTGTAGAAAGTACCTTCGACGCTACCATTTTTGATACGCTCAACATTGACTTTTGCCATTAAGGAACCATCTTCACTCATACCATCCAGGATGAAGATGCCACCAGACAAGGCGTTAGTGAACTCTACTGCTTCTTCGTTGGCGAGTCCATCGAAGGTACAAGTAACGGTCTTAGTAGGAACAGGTACAGCGTAGAACATGGAGATGTTGTATCGGCATGAGTCGAAACCGAGTACGGAAGCAGTAAGGAAGGTAGTATCGTTGCGTTGGGAAACTTTACCTGATACTTCTGCAAAATCTACAGCGACATCGCCATCAGCAGTATGATGGGTAATGAAAGTTTGCTCCATACCCAAATTGATGCGCTCGAAGTCGCCACCCATTTCTATTACTTGGTCGATCTGGAAGATGTCAAATGCAACTGAATACTCGTCATTGTAGTTAGCCAATTGTACCTCTTTTGAAGCAAGAGGGTCGATATAAAAATATGACTTCGCTGAATTAGGGAAGTTCAAATCGAGTTTTCTTGCCTCTATTACGCCATAAACAAGGTGCATGACATAGTATTTGTGATCGGTACCGAGCATTTCAATCTCTACTTGATAGCCCTTGAGTGCGTTGCCACTAACCTCAATGGTACATATCATAGAGGTAATCTCTTTGCCCGTTTTGCGATCTGTGAGATACATATATGCTTGCTCGCCTGAGTAGGTAGCAGGTGTAGTGATTCGGTTGGCATTGTATCCCGCCATAATCTCATAGTTGGCATTGCTAGCAGTAATGATGATAGTGGCATCGGACATGCCATAACTATCATCAATGAGCATGTTGTTGCATGTAAATTCTACTGTATCTGTAGGCACAATAGGTGCCTCCATAGCGACATTGTAGAAGCTAGCGTCAGTAGTCAACGCCTCGAACATGAATACATAGGAAACACCCCCCGCCTTATTAGGTGAGCTGTAGATAACACCCTCAAGATCCATAATCTCGTAAGGTACACCACGATGCACCAGTTTGGCATTTTCGGTATCCATGATTTTGTGGCTATAATAGCCAACAACACCTGTCTCGGTAAAGAAGGTCAAGTCCACATCCATTGTATCGTTTTGACCAGCGATACGTACACGGTCTTCTTCTGGGGTTACCACACAATTTAAGATAGCCACATCGTATTTGACTAGTGGTCGGATGATAGTATGCTCTGCGTGCACCTTGAAGTAACCATACTCTTCGCCACCAATACCTTTGGTAACCAGCATAACGGCATCCAAGGTAAATTTAATAAGGCTTTCACTTAGTTTCTCCTCTTGGATTGTCAGTTCACAAGTTTTGTAGTAGTGGGTTTTGCCATTTGCTTCTGGGAACATACACCAAGAGTACCATTCATCGAGGTCTTCCTTGGTATAAGTACCTGCAGGGGTTTCAGGAGACGCTCCATAGATGTCAAAAATGAATTGGTAGCGGTCGTTGTGAAGTGTGATATACCAATCGCCTCCTACTGTATCGCCACCACGTCCCACTTCTATTGGATAGTAGATAGGATCATCGTAGAATGATCTAAAGATGACTTCAGTCGTGTCATGTTGGGTCCATGTAGGTTCATCTGCAAGTGTAGCCTGCTGAGGTTCTGGTTGTTGGAGCGCCTTGATAGTGTTGCTCAAGCGCTCTGTAGCCATCAGCGACTTTAGGGCTTGTGGTTTGGTGGTCCATGTTGCTTGTGCAACTGCTGTCAGAGATATGGCAGCCACCATGAAAAATGTGAAAAAGCGTTTCATTGTTAAAAAATTAATTATTGTTTGTTGTATCGTTTATTGCAATTTCATGCCTTGTGCATTATACTCGGCACCATCTTTGACAATAATCATTTGACCATTACGGATGATTTTATGAGTATTGGATATTGGATATTGGATATTTGGGAGTGCAGTTGATATAGAGCCATCGTAAATAATATGTACGGGCACATCGTAAGAGTTGAGGGCATTGACTTCGAGATAAAGTTTACCGTCTTTCTTTGCTACGGTCACCGTACCTTTTACCCACATATAGATATTGGTCAAATAACCTTGACTATCTGTTGTTGCATAAAAAGGAGTAGATATTTGGTTTCGGTCGTCAGGTCCAGCATTGCCGAGTACTGTACCAGGTCGGAAGGACTTGTTGATTTTGTACTCGCCTTCAGGGATAAGGATATCCGCATCGGTAGAGTCCACAAAGAAGTGCATCGCCATGAGGTCAGACTGGTCAGCCGCTCCGACAGCAAGGTATATCCATCCTTCCTCTTCGGATTTATCCATGGTGGACAGAATATCGTTAGCCGTATATGTTCGCTCTATTGAGCCGAAAGGCATATCGCCACGCAGGTATTCGCGCTCGTAGTGAGCGGTCATGGTTATATGATAATATACGCTATCTGCACAAATGGCTTCCGCCACGGCAGTAATATTGCCATCCTGATCCATGGTGACGGTCATTTTACCCTTCTCCAGCGGCATGATAGCGGTCACGTAGTCACCCTCCATCTTGGCAATATAGGTATTGCGGTACTCCATTTCCATTCGTCCACCTTCAGCGCCGAACTTGCCAAACATACCATCATAGACAAAAGTGCCTTCAATATCTTCAGAGAGCGGGCTGAATGCCACAATATAGGTTGTATCGGATGATGGGCCATATAGTTGGTAATAGCCTTCTTCGTTGCGCAGATCTCCAAACTCTACTGGGAAAGAGAGCGTAACCGTGTCAATAGGTGTAGGCACTACGTACCACAACTCGATGTCATAGAGCGTAGCATCCATGCTGATAAGCTCAGCTTGCATAATAGTGGTATCACCTAGTTGGAAGATGCGGCCATTGATGTCTGCCAATTCGGTGTATTTACCTGTAATAGAGTCTTTCACACCACAATAATCTCTATCCACATCTTGCAAGGAGAACGCACTCTCCATCTCCACGCCGCGAATATTGATAGAAGCATAATAGTGCTCATCTTTGTTCTCGAAGAGGAGGTCATTGTTCATATCAGGAGTGAAAGTGGCAATGGCGGAGTGATTGAAACGCACCATCACCGTATCTTGAGGCGTTGGCACGACATACGATAGATCTAGGTGATATACCACATTGTCATCGCCTCGCATCGTACCCGTGATGGTCCAATGGGCAGAATTATCCTTCTTCACATCTATCGTAGCATCTAAAGAATGGATAGCTATATTGTTTTGTATATCTTGCAATTCGATAGTTACGTCTTCTGTAGAATAGGTTCCTTCCAGAGCTTTGGTAGCCATCCATGCACCAGAAAGGATGTATTGGTCGTTCTTGGCATCGAAGCTGACTACACCCAATTCCTCTGACAACGCATCATTGATAATGAGGTTGGTGGCCTTAAGTTCTACAGAGTCGGTAGGTGCAGAGAAAGTATGTGTCATTTTGAAGACATATAATATAGTATCGCGCGTGAGAAGAGCCACATTGGCAATACATGCCAGATTATTGTTCTTGAGTTCAGTGGCCACTTCTGCTTGAATGGATAGAATGTCTAGTTTTTCCTCATTATAGAAGAAATAGGTTTGCTGCAAATCTATCTGCTTCATTGCATATTTTCCAACCAGTTTCTCACTTTTGATAGTGATCGTAGCTTCGGCGTTATCATTCATGCCATCCAATGTGAAAGAATCCTCGTTGCGAGATAAAGTGGCATTGGTAATTTCCGCTGTGATTTGCTGTGTAGGTGTGATGCTATTGTGGACACAAGTAACGATATAGGTGACACCATCCTCACCTAATAGCGTAGCATTAGCTATGGTTTGAGTGAGGTTGTCGCTCACTTTTTTCTGCTCCACAGTGAGTGTCACACTATCAAACATCACGTATCCCGAAGGTGTTTGGAGATGTGTATCTGCCATGTTGATGTCATTGTTGGCAGTGGTAAAGGTGCCGAAGCCATTGTTGGCAGGGGCATAGTAGGCCAGCTCCAGTCTGTATCCATATTCAGGTTTACCAGGGTCGGTACCTTCCATGCGCATAAACCAATCTTTGTAATTGCTGTCATAGCCAAATTGGCTGAAGCCAGAGAAATTGAGTGTGACAATTTCTTGTGGTGTGTAGGTGCCAATGATGTGGAAGACCTGGTCATCCGCTGTAGGTTCTTTGTCGAATGGTGCGGTAGAGAGGTTGGCATCTAGGATCTCTACTTTACCATCTTTGCTCCATTGGGCAGAGCCAGTAAGATTGAGTTTGCCGAGGGTGGCATAATATACCTCGTATGTTTTGTAGCTACCATTGTATTCGTTGAGATAAATGGTAATCTTACCATAGGTGTCGTGCTGACCATATAATACGAGGTTGGCATATCGACCAGTACCTTGCACCTCTTTATTGGTTATTTCAAATTCGATTTCTTCTACCGTTTGAGCATAAACACTCGTGCTGCCATATAATACCGCAGCCAACAAGAAGAGAAGCAAAAAGATTTTTTTCATATACATACCTAATAACACTAATACTCCAAATTAGGCGACAAAGGTAGTAAAAATTTGCAGAACTTGCAAATTTTAGTTGAAAGTTTATAGTTTAAAGTTTAAAGGCTGGGAATAAAAAAATAGGCTCCCTCGAAAGAAGAAGCCTATTTTTTGGTGTATGGTGTAGAGTGTAAAGTGTAGAGGCGGGGGTTAGCGGCAGAGCCGCATTATTCTAGACTCTCAACTTTCAACTCTTGACCATTATTTCTTAATTACTTCAAGGTAGCACCTTGAGCGTTGTACTCTTTACCATCACGGTTGATGATAAGCATACCGTTCTTAATAACCTTAACAGCCTTAGCATCAACTTGTACGTTGTCAAGACCTGAACCAGGACCTTGTGGCAACTTACCAGAAACGGTAACATCAAATGCAACACCAGTGTATGGGTTAGCAACGATACCCTTAGCGGTAACCACACCATCTACAGTAGTGATAGTTAGAGGACCTTCACCGAAGCCTAACCATGGATCGTTTTCGCCCCAACCACCGATTGTCACAGTACATGTCATCTCTGATGGCTCAGTTGCTTCTGGATAGTAAACAGGTACCTCAACCAATACTGGATAAGTAACACCATCCTCAGCATATGTCCAGTCAGCAGTCATATTCAATGCGTAGTCAACTTGATCACCGAAGAGAGGAATAGTATCGATAGTAACGGTAGCATCTTCTACTACTACAACGATAGCCTCTGTTGGGGTATTAGTCATATCAAGTTTGATTTCATAGAAGAAACCGCTATCCTCTACATACAATACTGCCTTAGCTGCTGGAGCATTTACGTCAATATCGTAAACATAACCATCGATGAAGCGAGCGTCAAAGCCCATGATAGCAACTGAACTTTCTGGTGACAATGACCATTGACCGTCCATATTGTCATCTTCTGCAAGACCAAGGAATACCTCAACTTGCCACATTGTACTTGGACCACCAATGATAGCCATGTTCTCAAGATCAATTGTCAAGTTGGTGATATTATCTTCGATAACCATGTACTCTATATCTTGTTTTCCGCCAAGAGTATAGATAGTAGCATCTGCAACAAGGGTTACAACCAATTCGCCGTCAACCACCTTAACTGCTGTAGCAGCAGCAGTAGCCTCAACAGGAGCATCTAGGTCAAGAGCCTTAACCTCAGTAGCAGCAGCAAGACCAGCGGTAATGTCAAGTACCTTAACACCAGCGAGGAGACCTTCAGCAGTAGCGTAAGGAGCAACCATGAGAACTTGCTCGCCAACGGTTACGATAGAAGTACCGTTGAACTTCTTACCAAGGTCGGTAGAGAGAGCAACGCAAGAAGAAATCTCTACATTGTTGGTCTCTGGCTCAACGATCTCAACTGGGTTAATCAACTCTGCGTCGAGGATCCAGTTCATAGCGCCAAGAGGAGAAGCGGTCAACTCATATTGAGTACCAACGGTAGTCTCAAGAGCTACAGCATCAGCTACATCATAGAAGTGATAATAGTCGTTGTTGTTAACTGCTGGCTCCTCATAAACGCCATTGATTACGCGGTAAGAAGATACGCGTGCCCATGCCTTTGTTGCGTGGATACCAGTCATGAAGATTTCCATGTTGTCAGAAGTACCCTTAACAGCCATGGTCAAACCTTGTTTGCTGCGGAACCAGTTAGAAGACATCTTAGAGGTGAACAAGATAGATGGAGCACCGTGGAGGTCGTTCCAGATATAGATACGGGTCTCACCACGTTTGTAGCCTGCATCTACATAGTCGTCACCTGATTGAGTTTGCATATAGTTGGTAGCCACGAGCTTGCCATCCTCGGTGAGAGCAATATCAGAGATTGCGAGGAGGTCACCTGCATTCTCAGGATCGCGAGCGATAACGCCGTCTTGTACGAGCTCGGTGATAGTACCATCAACTACAGAGTAGATGTGAGCAGTGCCATCAGCCTCGTGGGTAAGAACGATAGTGTTCTCACCATCTTGGAGGGCACGTTTAACAACACCTACCATCTCAGTTACTACGGTTGGTTTAGAAGCCAACTTGAAGCCATATTGAGAAGCAGCAGGAGTAGTAACCTCACCAGAATATGGCAATGCATAAGCGATGATCTTCTCGCCAGAGTTACCTACTACATAGAGGTTCTCAGCGTAGTCAACTGCGAACTCGTTGAGGTTACGGCCAATACCGTTAGCTGCAACAGTCCATTTCTCAGTCAAAGTAACCTTACCATCAGCGTCCTTACCGATAGTCCAAACACCGAAGTTACCTACAGTACTGCTTGTACGAGCTTTACCCTTGAAGAGCATACCATTGTGAACAAGTACACCATCACCACCGTAGAGACCAGCGTCCTCAGTGTAGTAGTCTTGTTCACCAGCAGCATTGATGTGAACCAAGTTTGGTTGACCAGCATTACCTGCACGGCTAGCGCCGAACCAGTAACCACCTTCGCCGTCATAGATAAATTCTACGTTGGTGTGAACAAGACCCAATTTACCACCCTCGAGGATGTTCTTAGGAGTACCTGTCCATGTAGTAGCTGTACCGAGAGCGTACTCATCCAAACGATAACCTGATTGGTTGAATGCGATACCCTTGTTGTTGGTAGAGTAGAGCAAGAGCTTCAAGTTCTCACCGCTACCTACAACGTCCATAGAGCAGTTAAGACCTGCTACGAAGTTGCTATCAGCATCGTAGATATTATAGTCAGTTGCATCGTTAGTACCAGCGATTACTGGAGTCCAAGTTTGGAGATCTTTAGATACTTCCCATACTGCAACGCCATTCAAATCCAAAGAAGAAACGAAGATACGTCCATCCTCAGAAATCTTAACGCGCCATGGTTGGTAACCGTTAGAATCCAATATACGAGTAAAGTCGTTACCACCTGTGTAAACAGTAGAGTCGGTTGTAAATGATGGGTTGAATACGTGGAGACCAGCACCAATACCAGAACCGAGGTAACCAGTTTTATCTTTAACTACGTTCATAGCATCAGCTACGAGGATACGACCAAAGTACTCAGACTCTGGATCTTTATCAATAGCCAAGCCGTGAGGGCAGTACATGCTGTACATCTTCTCCTCTTGTGTAGGAGCTTCTACAGATGTACCCTTAACAACTACACCCCATGTCAATTGAACGCCAGCAGGAAGATCAGCAGTAGCCACCTCTACAACGTTCACACCGATAGTAGTAGTACCAGGAACGGTAGCTACAACTTCCTCGCCATTGTAAACAACTACGTCAACAGATGTTGCGTTAGAGTTGTTCAAGCGATAAGTAACGGTCAATAAAGAAGCGTCCTCAGAAAGAACAGATTCCAAGCCAAATGCGAATGGGTTGAGTTTGTTCTCCTCATATACAGGCTCTACAACAGGCTCCTCTTTCACTGGCAATTTACCAGAAAGCATTACGTAGTAAGATTTACCAGTAGCGAAGCTGGTGAACTCACCTTCGAGCATAGCCACACCGTCCTCAATTATGATAGCAGCAGGACCAGCAGCTGCGTCAACCCATACGTTGTCATCACCGATAGAGAGCCAGCACTCTGGATACTCTTTGAACTCTACCTCTTCGAAGCCAGAAACTTCTACAGAAAGAGGACTGCCTTCCCATGTAGCAGCGAAGGTAGCAATTGCACTTTCCTCATTAACTGTGATTTCTACATCCTCGATTGCAATCTCAATGGCTGGAAGAGCATACATCTTGAGATCGAATGCAACGTACATTGCTACGCCGTCTTCTTCAACAGAAGCGTGAACAATACCAGCATATACATCACCCAACTCTGGGTCAA
Organism: Paludibacteraceae bacterium; assembly: GCA_045578815.1. Classification (GTDB taxonomy): domain Bacteria; phylum Bacteroidota; class Bacteroidia; order Bacteroidales; family Paludibacteraceae; genus Colicola. Next base: position 7,344 of record JAZNKZ010000050.1, on the reverse strand, counting down.
CAGACTTAGTGATAGAACCATCCATAACGGTGAGTTCCATACCACCGAAGGTCATGAATGAACTCTCAGCGTTTACTTCGTAAGCTTTCTCCTCGCCAGTGTAGTTGTTGAGGAAGAGCATTACGTCTGCATCATTCATATCATCACGACCTGTCAATTGCAAATAGGTAACACCCTCTACAGGCATTTCCATAGTAGTCAAGTTGCTGATTTCAAGAGGCATTTCAATCCACTCAATCTCTGCCTCAACAGTGTATGTAACCGCATATTTTTGGAAGCGCTCAGCAGAAGCAGAAACTACTGCCAAGTCACCATTAGCATAGAAGTCAACACCATCAATATTGCTACCAACAACTGGAGTAGCACCAATCTTCGCGATTGAAGGAACACCAGCATCGTCATAAGTAACATGGAAGAGAGCAACTACCTTGTTGCCACCAAATGCCAAAACATCTTTCTCTACATTGTAAGCACATTGACCACGGTAAGAAGCGTTTGCATCTTGTGGGAAGAGCGCTTTCACCTCTTCTGGAGAATCTTTCGTTACTGCGAAATCAACTGCACCAGCTGCATTCACGTGTGAAAGAACTGCATAAGTATCAATATTCCAACGGTTTTGAGCAATCCATAGACCGCCACGACCATCAGAAGCCAAAGAAATATCTTGTACACCCCAGATAGCATTTTGAGCGATAGTAACGAGTTCGCCGTTTACGACTTTAACAATCTTACCACCATCTGAAGTGTTAGCGTTGTCCATTACATAAAGAGTACCCTCAGCATCAAAGCAGAATGCATTAGCCTTGGTGATAGCAAGACCCTCGATGAGGTTAACAGCATCACCAGCGAGGTTAGCAGGATCCATGCTCCAAATAGCAGAAGCACCTTCTACATTGTAGCAGAATACTACATGGTTGTTCACTGGATTAACAGCAAGGCGGTGCAAAGCTTGACGAGATACATCGGTCATCAATGGAGCTGCGTTTGCAGGCAAGAAACCTACATTGTCTGGGTTGAGCGAATTGAGTTCTGCATCAAATACAAAGATACCACGCTTTTGGGTATCAGCACGGTCAGAACCACCATCAGATGCGCCATCAGTAGCAGCGGTCACATAGGTATAACCGTAGTAAGGAGACTCTGGGTTCTTGTCCACTGCCACACCTTGAGAAAGATAGAAGTGGAAGATTTCCTCTTCACCATTGATTTGCTCTAACTCAGCAGCAGTTACTACAGGTTTTTCAGCAGGCTCTTCTACAGCAGCCACCTTGTACACGTAGAAAGGCTTGTAAGCATCGTTACCTGACTTGTCCACATACATACGATAGTATTGACCACCGTTCTCATACAACAAATAGTCAGCACCATCCAATGTGATATACAACACACCTTCCGCGTTTACTTTGCATACACTACCAGTAGCCGTGTAGTCAAAGCGATTCTTACCTGTCAATCCGACGTATTGCTCTCCATCTTTGAGGAGCACACCGCCTTCAGCAGCCTCTACAACATACTCAACCCAGCCTTCAGCAGCAACGGTAGCATCTTTGGAACCATTCCAGCCTGTTACGCCAAGTTCAGCATCGTCGCAATACAATACCACCTTGTCACCAGCGGACAAAGTCGTAATGTCAGTGACTTTGGAATAGCCTTCTCCCAAAGCCGCAGCAAAACTCATCACAGAGATGAATAATGCTGAAAGAAATAAAGATAATTTCTTCATAACGATTTGATTTTGGTTAATAATAAAGTTAATTATATAATGTTTGCTAAACATATGTTCGTAGTATTTAGCGCACAAAGGTATAAAAAATATTTCAAATACGCAAGTGAAATGATTTATTTTATTATAAAATAAAAACAATTTATGTTATACAACATATAATACACCAAAAAAAAGACTGCCGTAGCAGCCTTTTTATTTCTAGCATTACTATTTCACTAAGGTAACATCACAACTTCAAACATATTACCAGACTCAACCAAAGATTTCAGTGTCTTTTGTACGCTTTCAGCAGTGATATTCTCCACTGCAGATTGATAATCGGTTATGTAGTTGATACCATAGAGGTAATACATATACAATGCAGTTTGCCAATAGCCATTTTTCTCCAAATCCTCTTGGAAGTCCTTGAGCATAGACTCTTTTTCCTTTTGCAAGTCCTTTGCTAAAGGGCCATTCTCCACGATCGTGTTGACTTCATCATGGATAATACTCATTAACTTTTCTTGCTTTTCGGGGTCGGTATCAAACTGCATAATCAAACGAGCGCATGGTACAGGAAGTATATCCATCATACCAGCACAACCTACGCCATACGAACCACCTTCTCGTTCGCGGATAGACTCTAGATAACGGGTTGAAAGAATACGACCTATCATCTCCATATTCAAATCGTTAGCCAATGTGTAAGGTATGTCATATGATGTGTATTGAATACGATTGCTAGCTGTCTTGGTTTCCATCTTACGGGTAAAATAATTCTTGTATATACCCTGTGGAGCACGAACATTGTGATTCTGAACTTTCTCCGTTTTTCTAGATGTTTTCAATCCACCTAACCATGTACATACCAATTGTTTGAAGGCTTCATCATCAGGATTTACGTTACCTACAAAAGTAAATACAAAATCAGCAGGATTAGCAAAACGCGCGTTGTAAATTTCTAATGCCTTATCAAGGTTCACCTTATCCAACAATGCCATATCTTCGAGTACAGTACGAGGAGAATAATTAGTTGCCATCATCTGAATGGAATCAGAAAAAACAGCTTTTGGATTTTTATCTTTATTTACCAATTGGCTTTTGAGGATACTGATTAACGTTTGGAACGCTTCTTCATCTCGACGAGGAGCTGTGAATGCCAGATAATTGAGTTGAAGTAAAGTCTCCAAGTCCTTTACAGTGGAATGACCACTCATTGTTTCTGTGTTGGTATTGATAGAAGCAGAATGCGAGACATTCTTACCAGTCAAAGCCTTTTGCAAATCAGTCATTGACATATCTGCTAATCCACTGAAATCCACGATAGTACTAGCTAACATCGAAGAAGGTAAATTCTCGGTATCCACTAATGAAGCACCACCTTTTGAGAAAGCATAAAATAGAATTTCGTCTTGCTTAAACTCGGTAGGCTTCACAATTACACGCACACCGTTAGAGAGTGTCCACTCGGTAGTACCTAGACTCTCGTTGTATGTCGTTTTGCGGATTTTGCCAGTTTTGGGTTCTTTTTCCACTAAATTCTCTCGTATAGTTTCTTCAACAGGGGCTGCTATCTCCTCGTTCTTTACCGCTGCAAGTAATTGAACTGCCTCGTCTTCAGTAGGAAGAATAACGTTCTTATCTTCAGGAGCTTGGAAAGAGATTATTAAGTTTTGATCAGTCACTAATTGTTGAGCTATTTGGTTAAGCATATCAACACTTACCATTGGTAATATCTGTTGGATCATTTGATATTCCCATGCTTCACCAGGCATTGGTGCACCATCCAAATAGTGGCGAATACACTCTTGTGCTCGTCGGATATTGCGCACGGTTGTGCGCTCGTTGTATGCTTTCTCATATGAGGCTAACCATTCTTTCTTTACACGGTCTAACTCGGCATTGGTAAAACCATAGCGACGCATTTTTTCTAGTTGAGTCAAAAGATCCTTATATGCCTGAATTTCTTGACCTTGCTTAGCTAAATAGATTGCAATAAAGGCATCTTTTTCTTTCACTAATTCTCCATAATATGATCCTGCGCCCACAAAGGAGGCATCTGGTTTGATTGCTAAATCTTGCAGACGATTATTGAACATACTACATACCAGATTCATCGCCAAATCCATCGTATAAGCAGCATCTGTTCCACGTAGAGGCTGTGGTAGTTTTCCTTTCTTAAACTCCATTTCTATCCGCGTATGTTGCGCTTCTTTATCACGAACAATAGCTACAATAGGTTCTTGATTGTCAGCAACCGAATATAAAGGACGTTCCCCACGATTTACGCGTGCGGGCACATCCGCCCAAAGGGCTTTGATCTTTTGTTCGATTTGATCTACATCAATGTCTCCAACAACAATAATTGCCTGGTTATCTGGTCCATACCATTTTTTGTAGTAGTCACGGAGTGCGTCGTACTCAAAATTATTGATTACAGCAGTATCACCAATCACATCTCGTTTCGCATATTGGCTGCCTGGGTATTTGAGTGGGTTGATGGCTTTCCACATACGGCGATCCGCTTGCGCACCAGTACGCCATTCCTCTCGGATAACACCACGCTCTGCGTCAATCTCTTCTGGCAGTAGCAACAAACCGCATGCCCAGTCGTGCATCACAAGCAGTGCGGAGTCAATGATGCCTTCGCGAGTTGTTGGCACTTCGCTGAGTCGATAAACTGTCTCATCTAGTGATGTATAGGCATTGATATTGCCACCAAAATTCACGCCAATAGACTCGAAATATTCGATGATACCTTTTCCTGCAAAATGCTCTGTACCATTGAATGCCATATGCTCTAAGAAGTGTGCCAAACCATTTTGATGGTCTTCTTCAAGGATAGCGCCTACCGCCTGTGCGATATGAAACTCTGCGCGCTGTTTTGGGTATTCGTTGTGACGAATATAATAAGTAAGACCATTTTCTAGTTTACCAACACGTACTGCCGAATCAATAGGCAGTGGTTGTGGTTGTTGTTGCGCTGACGCACAAATTGCCAACGCAAGTACAAGAGTGCTAAAGATGAATCTTTTCATAAATGTGTTGTTTAGTATTGTGTAGTGTTGTTTAGAGTGGTGTAGAGTTGGTTTGTTCACTAGGTTGTTCTAGAACCACTACTTCCTCTTTCTTTTTGCGAGGGGCACGTTTCTTTTTTGGTTTTTCCTCGCCTTTGGCTTTTTCGTTTTCCGCTTGTAACGCATCATTAGCAGCAATGATCTCATCCTCACGGCTTGTCCAAGGTCGGGGACCTAATACCAATTCTACATCGTCCGAAGTAATAACTTCTTTTTCGATTAACATTTCTGCTAGTTTATTGTGACCTTCGGCATTTTCCTCAAGAATTTTCTTTGCTCGAGCCATCTGCTCAGCAATGATTGCACTAGTCTCACTATCAATCACTTCTGCAGTTTTTTCTGAATATGGTTTGGTTATTCCCATATCGTATCTGCCAGAGGAATCATAGTAACTTAAGTTTTTCAACTTATCTGACATACCATAGAAAGCCACCATAGCATATGCCATTTTAGTAGCTCGTTCAAGGTCATTGAGAGCCCCAGTTGAAGTCTGCTTAAGGAACACCTCTTCAGCGGCACGCCCACCGAGTAAAGAACATAGATTATCCATGATATGCTCCTTGTTAGTCAGTTGTCGTTCTTCAGGCAAATACCAAGCCGCTCCAAGTGCCACTCCACGAGGTACAATGGTAACTTTGACAAGTGGATTACCATAACGTAGGAGCCAAGAGATGGTAGCATGTCCAGCTTCGTGGTATGCCACGGAGCGTTTTTCTTCCTCAGTCATAATCTTGTTCTTACGTTCAAGACCACCAATGATGCGATCCACAGCATCCATAAAGTCTTGTTTGGAAACTTTTTTATGGTCATTACGTGCAGCGATGAGGGCAGCCTCGTTGCAGACGTTGGCGATATCAGCTCCTGAGAAACCTGGTGTTTGTTTTGCTAAAAAATTGATATCTAGGTCATTATCTATCTTTATTGAAGAAAGATGTACGCCGAAAATTTCTTTACGTTCTTGTAGATCAGGCAACTCTACGTGTATTTGTCGGTCAAATCGTCCTGCACGTAATAGTGCCGAATCCAACACATCCGCACGGTTGGTTGCAGCCAATATAATGACGCCAGAGTTAGTACCAAAACCATCCATCTCAGTAAGCAATTGGTTGAGGGTAGATTCGCGTTCATCATTTCCACCTCCCATCATATTGTTTCTGCCACGAGCGCGGCCTACCGCATCAATCTCATCAATAAAAATAATCGCGGGAGCTTTCTCCTTGGCTTGACGGAACAAATCACGTACACGGCTAGCACCTACACCAACAAACATCTCCACAAAGTCGCTACCAGACATAGTGAAGAAAGGCACATTGGCTTCACCAGCTACCGCTTTGGCTAACAGAGTTTTACCCGTTCCTGGAGGACCAACAAGCAATACACCCTTAGGTATCTTACCACCCAAATTAGTATATTTAGTAGGGTTTTTAAGGAAGGATACAATCTCTTCTACCTCTTGTTTTGCTCCAGCTAAACCTGCTACATCCTTAAATGTGACTTTATCTTTTTTATCTTTATCAAAAACTTGGGCTTTAGCTTTTCCAACATTAAAGATTCCACCAGCTCCATTTGCCGCGTTTGCCATTCCTCTACTCATCCAGACGAAGAATAGAATAATCAACAAAATTGGTAGTATATTTATCAGTATTAGATACCAATCTCCTTTTGACTTAGCATAGGTAACATCAATAGCAGCTTTACCTTGTTCTTTGCGATTAACATTCACATTATCAATATATTTTGCAAATTCTTCTACAGTAGGAATCTGCATACTGAGTTCACCTTTTACATCTTCTCCTGCCTCCTGATTACTAAATACAAGAGCATATTTTTCTGGACGAATTTTTGCTTTTGCAATATTATCATCATATACCACCACAGATGCAACTGCATCATTTTCGATGTATGCAACAAACTTGGTATAACTAAGGTTTTTGTCGCTTTTATTCTTATCACCAAATGGATTAAAAAATAAGAATAACAATCCCAACATGACCACGTAATATAGCCATGACCAGCGTAAACGCTTTGGTTGTTTAGGTTGATTGGATTTTTTTTGCTCGTTTTCTGGCATAGGTTCTTTTTTGATTTCTATTTTAAATTTAGACATATTTATATTATAGGTATAATTTATTTATACGTCAGCTATTTCTGTAATTTTTCCGTCAGCCCACAGATGCTCGATATCATAATAAGCACGGGGTTCACGCTGCATAATATGGACAAATATCGTGCCGTAATCCATGGCAATCCATTCCGCGTTTTCACGTCCATCTATACCAAGTGGATGTACATGTGTTTGTGTACGAACAAAACTATCCACCTCATCAGCGATAGCAACCACTTGTACATTTGATCCACCTTCAGCAATAATAAAATATTCTGCTGGTGCATCTTTAAGTTTTCGGAGATCTACAGTTACAATTCGTTGTCCTTTACGGTTCTGGATACCCTCCACAATCGTTTCTACTAATTTTTTAGTTGATACTTCTTTCATTATTAAGTTTTTGTGTAAATATTTCTAGTTTATATATCTGCCAACTTGACATTTTCCGCATTATAATC
>JAZNKZ010000049.1:0-59468 GCA_045578815.1 Paludibacteraceae bacterium | reverse complement strand
ACCACTTCGGCAGAAACGAACTCAGTAGAGAAGCCAAACTCCTCGGCTACAAGGTTGATGGTTTCTGCGTCAAGACGCTGGTTGATACTTACCATTACGCCGAGCATCATACACGTACCGATGACCTTGGTCACAGGCACGTTCATCATCACGGCGAGGTCGTTGGCGGTCACAAACTCGGTGAGTTTGAGCACCTTACTTTGCTCTTGCTCCGCAGCGCGCTCTTGCGCCATCTTCTCGCGCTCTAACTCGCGACGCTCACGTTTGTGCTTGCTGGTAGTACTCTTACCCTTGTTGCCTTGTAGGCGTTGGATAGTCTCCTTGATTTGGCGTTGTACCTCCTCTTCATCGACCTCCACTTTGAAGCCCTTGGATTTGTTGTTCTTCTTTTGAGGTTTTTGATTGCGCGCATCATTTACGTCCACCTTATTTTGTTTGATGCGCTCACGCTTGCGTTTCTCGCCTCCATCTTTAGGTGCATCAGCCGCATTGCCTGATTTGCCACCGTTGTTGGCAGGTTTGTTGGCTTTGCGTTGTTGCTCACGTGCCTCGCGCTCTTTGCGCTTCTCCTCTTTGGTTTTCTTGGTTGGGTGAGTAGCTTGGTTGATACTGCTCAAGTCAATCTTACCCAACACCTTAGGTGCATTTTTGAGCACAGGTTTGCCCAAGCGGAAGATTTCTTCTTCCTCTTTTTCTTCTTGCACAAGTTCCTCTACTTCTTCTTCGGCTTTAGCAGCTTCCGCAGCTTTCTTAGCCTCGGCTTCTGCTTTTGCTTTGGCGTCTGCCTCGGCTTTTGCCTTTGCAGCAGCTTCTTTCTCCGCAGCGATGCGTGCTTCTTCTGCTATGCGTGCCTCTTCAGCCTTTTGAGCCTCTTCAGCAGCCTTACGTGCAGCTTCTTCTTCGGCTTTGCGTTTCTTGTCGGCATCCAAATCGATTTTACCTACCATCTTTGGTTTAGGCACCTCTGTTGGTATATGCTCGGGTTTCTTTGGCTCGTCTATAGCTACGGATTTCGGAATTTCTTGTTCTTGACGAGCTTGTGCCTGACGTTCTGCTTCCATCTTCAAGGCCATGTCCTTGTTGAATTCTTTTGCCAGCAGTAGGTATAAGTCGTCTTCGATACGGATATTGGGATCCATAGCGATTTCCTTACCCTGCTTTTTACAGAATTCCACGGCGGTGGACATGCCGATGTTTAATTCTTTACAAGCTTTGATAAGTTTTATAGCCATATCGTGTTCGGCAATCTCGCGCATTGACCGACGACCACGTCGTCGTTAGGGCGCTCGATGCCTCCACTCTATCCTCGAAGCCACGAGCTTCTCGGATGTTTTCGAGGGAGACTCCTCCTTGCCGTCGGAGGGGGTTTATTATTTATACTTAATTATTCTTCAAATTCAGATGCTAAGATAGCTAGTACTTCGTCGATAGTCTCTTCTTCTAGATCTACGCGCTTCATCAGGTCTTCCTTAGCGACGCCCAATACGGCTTTAGCGGTGTCCAGACCAATGGCCTTGAAGGCATCTAATACCCATTGATCTATCTCATCGTTAAACTCATCTAGGTAGATATCCTCGGTGTCAGCATCATCCATCTCACGATACACATCGATTTGATAACCAGTTAGCATGCTAGCTAGTTTGATGTTGTATCCGCCTTTACCGATGGCCAATGACACCTCATCTGGTTGTAGATATACATCCACTTTCTTCTCCTCTTCATTTACTGTCATCGAAGAAATCTTAGCTGGTGCCAATGCACGTTGGATATAAAGATTGATATTCGAGGTATAGTGAATGACGTCGATATTCTCGTTGCGCAGTTCGCGCACGATACCATGAATACGAGCACCTTTAATACCTACGCACGCGCCCACAGGATCGATGCGGTCGTCGAATGACTCTACAGCCACTTTTGCGCGCTCACCTGGTATGCGAGCGATATTCTTGATGGCGATCAGCCCGTCGTGTACCTCAGGTACTTCTTGTTCGAAGAGTCGTTGGAGGAATAATGGTGAAGTACGTGATAGGATGATTTTAGGATTTTGGTTGGTGTTATCCACTTTTACGACTACTGCGCGCACTGTATCACCTTTGCGATAGTAATCCGAAGGTATTTGGTTTTGCTTTGGCAGATAGAGTTCGTTTCCCTCTTCGTCGAGCAGGAGCATTTCTTTTTTCCATACTTGATAGAGTTCGCCGCTAACCACTTGTCCTAGCATCTCGCTGTAGCGCAGATAGAGGTTTTTCTTTTGCAAGTCTAGGATGCGGCTTGCTAATGTCTGACGGAGGTTTAAGATCATGCGACGACCGAAGGATGAGAACTCCACTTTGTCGGTAACCTCTTCGCCCACTTGCGCCTCATCGTCCAGTAGCAAGGCCTCTGACAATGCTATTTGTGTATTCTCGTTAGCCACGTCGTCATCTTCCATTACAACGCGGTTACGATAGATCTCCAAGTCGCCTTTGTCGGGGTTGATGATCACATCATAGTTTTCGTCGGTACCGTACATTTTAGCGATCACATTGCAGAATGATTCTCTGAGTACGGTCATCAATGTCTCGCGATCGATGTTTTTGAATTCTTTGAATTCAGCAAAGTTATCAATCAGATTGATAGGTTGGTTGGTTTGTTTTGTTGCCATTTTTATTTCATTTTGATATTTATTCGGGATTCAGCAATCGGGACTCCGATTAGAATTTCAAATCGTATTTAGTGTATTTTACCGTATCGTATGCAAAGGTGAGTGTCTGCATTTGTTTTTGCTTGCGTTTCTTGCCTTCCACAGCCACCAAGACTTCGGTGTCGATGGCAAAAGTGTCATCATCCACGCTGACCAGTGTTCCACGGTATTTTTTGCCATCGTGACTTAGTACTTCTACATCGTGTCCCAGATGCTTCTCGTATTGCATTTTGGTCACGAATGGTGCTGTCAGGCTCACGCTGCCTACCTCTAATGAGTAATCAGGTGTGCCAATTGCCTCTAGGTGCTCCACCAACTGATGATTGAGCTGTGCGCAGAAGTCCACGTCCACGCCTTGCATACGGTCCACTTCTACTAGTATATCATTCTGCGCATTGATGGTCAGTGTTATTAGTTCGTAACCTGAACCATTCAGCTGCTCTAGTATGAAGTCGTGTAATGTTTGTTTGTCGATCATGATTGTCATTTTATAAAACTGAGGGAACCTTTTCGGGTCCCCTCATTCATTTCCGCTGCAAAGGTACAACAAATATTGCACATATGCAAGAGATTTGCTAAAAAAATGTTCTTTTGTGCAAAAAAGTTGCCTATACGCTAGTTATACGGTACTATTTTAGCAGTTTATTGAGCCAATGTATATTGCGTGTTCTAGCAAGATATTTTGCTGCCATGAGAAGAGCAGCAAGTAGCAATAGTGTCCACGTACCATCTGGTAGAGGTGTATCCTTGTTATCCGGGATGACATCGGTATTATCTGGATTTTCACCACCAGTACCAGGAGGTGCGAGGCGTGGTGTGCGGGTATCAAAAGCGAGCATATCTCCGCTGTGTGCTAGTACGCGAGGTGCAGACGAAGCGAAAGGAAGAGATATTGCAGTGGGAGCCGCAGACGAAGAGACGTGGCTAGTGGTTTTGGATGTACCACTAGCAGAAGATCTCCCACCCTGCGAGTTGCCAGAAGAAATCTCTGTAGGTCGAGCATCGCTGGTCTGCTTGATAGTAGTATGTAGTACACTAGCGCCGTTGTTAGAGGCAGGTGGTGTCTGCATGGAGTATTGAGAAGGAGTGATGCTACGTTGACGGCTATCTGATGATTGCAGCGGAAGGATAGGAGTATTGTCCACTGGCAAGAAGTTAGCAGAGGCAACAGCAGAATAGCCTGCATTCTCATAAGCAGCCTTCGCAGACACTTCGGTGTCAGCCGTCAATGAGATAGAGTATGTGAGGATTACCAACAGGGCAGAAATACCTATAACAAAAATTTCTACTTTTAAATCTTTCATATCCATGTTCATTAAGGGATTAATAGTTTGGTAAATACTTGTGGGCCGACGATGATGTAGCATCCAGCGGTCATCGTTTGTGCAATTTGCAATTCTGCGTCCCGCAAAGAACACTGATATAAAGTGGTCACATGTTGTCCTAATGTAGTATATACGTGTATCTCATCAAGCGGCATTTCGGCATTGATTTCATCAATGGATGTAGCTTCGTTGTCACTTCTCCAACGTCCGATGATAGGCATTCGCTTCATCGTTTCAGTTGATGCGAGCACATAACATTCGAATGGGTTGAGCGTCCAGTTCTCCTGTAGGCGGTAGTACTTGCCGTCGTCATCTTCTTTGTATGCCTGTACCATCGTTTGCGGCATCAATGTATTATTGCCATACAAGGTGTATTGATCGTCTTGGGCAGGACGTGCACCGAGTTCGAAGTCGGTGGCGATAGGTTCAGTTGCGTTGCCCTTGAAAATAATGTATTTATTTTCGTAGTAGTTGGATGGTACGCGGAAGTTATATGCCGTATTGGGTTGTGGCAGTGTGTTTACACCATCGTACCATGACCCTTTGAAGTCCTCGCCTGACACACCCTCTACTTGCTCTCGCATCCAGAATGAGCCTTCTGCCGACTTTGTCTTCGCTGTGAGATTGTAGTAGGCTTTATCCGCTGGGTCGTAGACTTGTACTGCTGTAACAGCAAATGGCAAGCAGAGTGGAGTCCATTGGTCTGGCGTTACATAGCGGTAGTAGTAGATAGGTTTATCAATCGTACCGCCTGCGTATTGAGTCTTCATGTCTTCTTCGGGTTCAGAATCTTTATGGAAGATGATGAAGTAATCTTCGCAGTCAGCAGGATTAACCATTTCAGCATTATAGTTGATAACATTGGTATGGAATATACCTTGGTTTGTCTCAACCATAAAGGCAAGTTCTAAGTTTGGCCATTCAGGGAAGAGAGGTTTCTCGTAGTCTTGTGTAAGTGTTTCACTACAACCATCTTGTCCCTTACGCACATAAACATCATCTTTCTTCAATTCAAGCGTGTACTTCCCATCTTGTAGTGCCATTTCCTTGTCAATCCATCCACCATAACAGTCTGATTGTGTGTATTGCTTTTGTACGGAAAGATAAACTTTATTGATGGTAGTGCCCGCAGGGGTGTTGATAAATGATATGTCAGCGTCAAAGGTATTCGCATCACTATTGAGCAATTTAACATTATAAGTCATTCCGCTTGGGAAAGGCAACCAGTCATCGGTCTCAATGGCATCATTTCCTTCTAATATCAGTCCACATCCTTCGGCTTTACCTGTACGGATGTTGATAGAGTTGAAGTTACACGATGTCGTACCACTTGGATCTTTGGCCTCTACTATAATCGTATAGTTTGCACCAGGTACTAATCCGTCGAGCGTCAGTTCAACGGTGGTCTCTGTGTTGACACGACCACTTGCTCCAGGATCAAAAGTGTAGGTGTTGATCATTGTTCTCCCTGCTGCGTTGGTAAACTCTGTGGTGACGATATAGGTTAGGTCAGCATGATTAGGCGTTTGTTGGTCAATAGCGCTGACGGAGATGACAGCACTTTGTGCTTTGATGGATTCTGCACGCACACCTAATACAATAGGGCAATTCTCTATTTCGGCATTACATTCTCCATATACCTCAAACTCCCAAATACTCATACCCCATGCGTCAGCAACGGAGAGCGTGTGAGGAACCACGCGCAGATATCGTGCTGGCATGTTGTGGAATCGGTAAATCATATTGTCTTCGCCCTGTTTTGGGATTTCTGTGTAGATAACCCATTTAGGAGTGGATGTATAGCGTGCAATAGTGGACCAATTTGTATTATCAATTGAAGCCTGCAACTCATAGTCTGTGGATGCAGCGCGCTCCCAATAGATATCTATCTCGTTGACTATCTTGACCTCACCTAAATCGACGGTGAATACGCTATTTGGAAGAACTTGCTCAATATCTTTTAAGTCCGTTTTTTGTGTTCCACCACGAGTTGTAAGGTTACCGTCCACTACCTGTGCACCAGTATATCCTGGGTTTTCGTTATAGACAAAAGAAGCGTCTTTGTTGAGTGCATAGTTTTCTGCTGCAGTGGTGACGGTAATAGATTCCTTATTTTCGGACGTGTTGCATGATGCATCCTTAGCGTAAATATCCCATTGGTAGGTTTGGCATGATGCTAATCCTGCGATAGTGATTTTTCTATTGGTAGCATAGTAGGTTGCACCATCTGCGACATTACCATCTTTTGCTACTACTACGAATGACGAAACAGTACTGCTTGGGTCTGTTCCCTCCACATTGAGCGTTACAGAAGTGGTGTTTACAGATGCAATGCTCACTGCGCCCATGGTAGGATTATCTCCATCGTCTGGTTTGCAACCGCATTCACCCACTTTATAGTAAATGATATTAGGATCGTTTGCTGCAAGATTTTCAGCTGTTAGACGGTTACCATTGATGCCTGAATAGCTATATTCAAAACGGATGTACATTTCTTTTCCTACCATTTCTTCTGGTAGTGTGTAGGTGTAAGTATCTCCGTCAAAGTGTGTTCCATTCATTCCATAGGTGGTACCATTGCATGTCCAGTTAATCATACGCACGGTGAGTTCCTTTTCGCAAGTCAGTCTAACTTGTAGTTGTCTATTCGATGGAATGTAATCTATTTCAAAATTAACTGGTGAGACTGCTTCACCATTGTAGTGCCCGCGGGTACCAGAACATTCGCTTCCATTAGGAGTGGAAAAAGTAATCTCCTTGTAATTTTGACTTACAGTATTATTGTACATTGCGTACACATGGAAGGTATATGTGCTTAATCGCTTGAGTCCCTGGATGGTAATCTTGCCATCAGCAGCTGTACCGGAAGTGACTTTCAGTATTTGGTCTGCAATCTTTCCGCTCACATCCACTACTTTGTATTGGTTTGCCTGAGTGGAAGTAACAGCCACAATAGCTGTTGAGGCGCTAATAAGTTCACCTACTACACTTGCAGAAAGTATTTCTGGTTCTGGAGTGTCTGTCGTGGTGAATGGAGGAACGGTTACTGTGGCGTTCTTGTTCTCGCGGTCATAGACAGTGACTGAGAAATTGCTGTAAGTGGTATTTCGTGTAAGACCAGTGACTGTAAATGCTTGATCCAACTGGCGTGTAGCGTCTATGTTTTTTTCTAATACAGGTGTGCTACCATCCTTAATCTCCACGCGTGTGATACCCGTGTCGTCGCTGGCTACTACGCGAATATCCGCCGTAGTATTACCCACGTTCTCCGCCGTAGCGCTGGTTGCTATAGGGACTTGGGTGTCTGCAGTTCCGCACTCGCCAACGACATAGTAGATGATACCTGTTGAATTTTCCCCTAACCCATCGGCGGTTACGCTAAGTCCAGCTTTTCCTGAATATCCGTACTGAATGCGTATCAACATTGGATTGCCAATCATATCGTTAGTAACCTCTGTGGTATATACACCATTGGTGAAATTCTCCATACCTGCAGAACTTTTAATTCCTGGTATATCCCACTGAATTTGTAGAGTAGTTAAGGTTTTGGTTGAACATGTAACTATTACCTTTAACTCTTTCTCTCCCTCGTCGTATTCTATCTTGTAATTTATTTTATCCCAAGTAGCATCAGTAAAGTGTCCGCGGGTGCCTTCACACTCACTCTCTTTGTTGGTTGAAGCAGTGACGGTTTTGGAGTTTTCGGATTGATTGCCGTTGTAGAATGCCCATACTTCAAAGTCATAGGATGTGCTATGGGTAAGTCCGTTGATAGTGATTTGTCCGTTTGTAGCGGTGTATGTAGTAGCAGCAGCGCCACCAATAGACACCTTGTATTGGGTGACAGTATTTGCTCCACCATTGACTATCGCCTCAACGTTCAAAGTGATAGAAGTAGTGGTAGCACCTGCTTTGGTAACCGACTTCATATATGGTACATCAGGATCTGGTTGGCAATCTCCTACTACGTAGTAAACTAACTTTTCTGGTTCGTGATTTCCGTTTGCAGTAGATGTTGCACTACTCATGTTCCTTGTTTTATATTGGAAACGGATATACTCAATTTCTCCTAAAGGTCGATTGAACGTAGCTACAGCTACTCCATTGACCGCAGTAACATTTGCGAATTGGGTTGCAGAGGAACCTTTATTTATATAGGACTCAACAATACATGTTTCCAATGGATCATCGCTGTTGGCACTTTGTAGAGTGATATTCACGTCTGTGCCGTCAAACATAATTTCGTATTTCAAGGCAGTACCAGAACCTGAAGCAGGTCCGCGTGTGCCAGAACATTGGCTGCCGAGAGGAGTGGTAACGGTCAATTCTTTATAGTTTGTACTCATAGTACCATCCCACATCGCGTATACGCGCAGGTTATAAGTAGTAGAACCACTTAAACCTGTAATGGTGATTTGACCACTGGTAGCGGTTCCAGAAGAAACCTCTAGGATTTTATCTGAGAATAGATCGTTACGCTCTACTACTTTGTATTTATTTGCATCAGTAGCAGTGACATTCAGTATGATTTGAGTGGCAGTAGAACTAGCATGTGCTGCTGAGTTGATAGTAGGCTCTTTGGTGTTGGTTGTAGTGAATGTAACTGTCTTCGCATCAGAAGTATTACCAGCAGCGTCAAAGACTGTTACTGTTAAAGTATATGAAGTATTTTTTGTTAGACCTGTTACAGAATAAGAGCCATTGAGATTTTTGGTGGCTGTGATTGTCTGATTTACGAGTTCATTCGCACCATTTTTAATCACTACTTTTGTGATACCCGTATTGTCGGTAGCTACAACATTGATAGTTGCAGAAGTATTACCTATATTGGATGCTGAAACACTTGATATGACAGGTTTTTCTGTGTCCTTAGGTCCGCAAGTGCCCCACTCTATGTCGGTAGGCATAAGATAGTTATCTGCACCACTATATTGATTAACGATTTTCAATAAGATTTGCGGAGAACTAGTCTGAAAGGTAGGTTGATAATTGAAAGTGGCAGTTAATGTTTTGTTGCTGTTGCTGATGACAACAGGAACTGAAACTTGATTGTATGGAGTACTGGGATTGAAGTTTCCGCTTATTGAATTCCCATTATATGAACTAATATGGAATGTGCTTCCGTCCGTCAGCTCTACAGTCACTTTATATTGTGTGTCACTTATTTTCTCACAAGTTAAATTACCTGTCTTAGTTTGGGATGCATTATGCTGATATTTGAATAGCACTGCTTCACCACAATACTGTTTTGCCTCCGCATGTGGTGTGATGGTGAGGAGGAAGAGGGCGGTTAATAAAAATGTAATTTTGTTTTTCATATACTTGTATTTTTATAATTTACGATTTTGCTGTGTTTGTACTGTATATATATGTACGCGATTGCTAGAATAATGAGAAAAATGCTTCCGTCGCCTAATGGTTGGTTATCAATATTAGGTCCGTTGGTACCTTCATCTTCTTCATCTGGAGGTGCTCTTCGTATAGTATGCGTGAACATCCCTTCTGGTAGATCACCACTAGCAGCCCCAACAAATGCAAGTTCGTTGGATGCAACAGATAAAACCGTTCCGCTCCACACCGTAGATGAGGAAGTGAAGATAGAATTTTGCGTTGGAGTGTTGGTAGCAGCAGTGTTGCTATTACCAAAGTGGGTTCCTCCACTAATATGCTGCACTTTCGCATCGGAAGTGCGATGGGTAAACACTGCGATTGATGGGCTAGAAATACTCATGTGCATATCATATGACGAGATGCTGTTGGTAGTGTACTGATCTGCTAAAGAGTTGGTATAAACGGGTGCAAGCAACATATCGGTGCGAGCATCGTTGGGCGTAGAAGCGATAGAAGTGAGAGTATATGTATCTTGGGTGGGGCTATTCACATCGCTACCCATCTGCCATACGCATACAGCAAACAGTAGCAGCATGAAGCTTAAGGCTATAGTACCTATAATCTCTTTTCGTATGTCATTTCTAGATGTCATCTAACTATCACTTTTACTGTGTTCTCCCCTGCACGGATGATATAGCATCCTGCAGGATAATTCATTGCGCACTCGTCTGCCACACGCTGCATAGAGCATTGATACCATCCCCCTAAACGCAAGCCCGTGAGGGTAAAGAGTTCCACTACAGGTTGCTCCGTTAGGGTAATTGCCACTTCATCTAAGGATGATGCAATATTAGGTGCTCCCGTCCATGGTGCAATCTTCTTCATCACGCTCATTGTCTGATCAGAAGCGAGTACATATGTCTCGAAAGGCTTTACCGATGCATCTTCTACGAGTCGATATGTCTCGTCGGAGTGGTCTGCTGGCAACATGTATGCATTACCCACCGATTGGGTTTGCATGGTTGGGTTGCCATAGACCATATATTGGTCATCCTCAGTAGGAGCGCTACCAGGGGTGAAGGATGTCTCAACTGCTTGTCCTTTTGCTCCACAAAAGAGGACGTATTTATCTGCATAATAATTGCTGGTGAAGCGTATAGCATATGGCTGGTGCTTGATAGGCAACGGTGTATCTCCGTCGTACCAAGATTCTACGAAGTCAGCTCCGCTGACATTATCCTGTTGCTTACGTAGTAGGAACTTGCCCTTTTTGGTAGTACCACCATCGTTATATTGTGCTTTGAGTTCGTAGTACTGGTGGTCTTCGGTATCATATACCATAATATTCTCCACCTCGAACGGCATTGTCAGGTCTTCCCATACGCCCGCTGTGAAGCGACGATAGTAGCGGATAGGGGAAGTGATCTGGGATTGATCACAGGACACGAGTGCTGTGCTGGTAGGCTTATCGTCGTGATGGTAAATCACAAATGGCGAGATACAGCCATTATCTATATCATAGGTAATAGGTTGCGTGAGACATATACCGCCGTTGTTGAATGGGAACTTGATGAAGAAGGTGATTGTTCCGCTATAGGGGTTGATATGCGAGTTATTAAATGTGTACGAATAGGTACGCTCCTCGTCAGCCACTGCTTCCATCATAAACTCCTCGACTCCACTAGTGGCTGGGTTATCCGGATCATTCAGTATTTGCACGATTGGATTTGCCAATGCCCAGAAATCATCATCGGTATATGCCGTAACAGTGAACTCATTCGTTCCAGTAGTGATCACAACTCGGTAGCCTTTCTGGAAGATCTGCGTAGAGTGATTGCCTGTTTCAGCGATATTAAAAGCCTCCTTGCTGGCAAAGACACAACCTGTAGCATCGATGGTATTGAAAATCAATAATTTGTAGTTTTCGGATTTGTTTCCGTGTTCGTCAATGGCATAAATTTTAGCTTCGTATGGAATATTAGGCAACAAGCCACCTAGTGGTAGGTAGCCAGCGTTACCATTGATGAAATGCTCTGGTCGGAAAGTATAGGTAGTAGTTAGTTGGAAATATCCCTCCTCACCACTAGTGAGCAATACCTCGTATTGCATATTTTCCTCGGATGTGATATCATCCAATGCGCTCACATAAATCTCAGCAGCATCATCCTCCACAGAGATCACCTCTGCCCACTGCATCACAGGTTTCTCCGTTAGGTTAGCACATTCGCCATATACTTTGAACTCCCAGAGGCTAGCAGGATATGCCGCAATCAGTCCAGATTCGAGTTTCACATAGCGCGCGTACACGGGTTCGTCATATTCATATATATCCCACGTGCGTGTATCACTATTTACACCCTTGTCGTTGGTATCTGTCGCTTTGGCACTCTCTGGTTGCTCGTTCTTATGCTCGAAAGTAGAGAAGTTGCCAGATATAATTTGGTCGCATACCTTGGTTGCCTGCAATGACTTGTCATCATTTACACCTCGTATTTCTCTTTGTCCGAACTCGGCATTCCATGCGGATTTAAACTCGTAGTTGATTGATGTACCAGTTTCCCATGCCACTTCGATTCGGTTGATTTTGAAGTATCCTTGCAGGTCGATCACGAGCCACTCGTCATCACTGGTTGGTCTATAGCGTGCACCCCAACGCGTTTTGTTGTCACCATCAACGGCATAGGAAGCAATCAGTCCTCCTTCGTAGAAACCAGTATATATAGGTTTGTTGAGTGCCAGATTAGTGCCTTCAGGCGCTTCTGGTGTGGTATAAGAAATGGTTATTGGCGCGGATTTATTGCCCTCTTGGTCAACCGCATACACTTGCCATTCGTATTGCATACATGGTGTAAGGTTCTCAATCAGAATCTTGCCATCCGTTGCTGAGTACATAATCCCATCCACTTCGAAATTGGTGATCGGTGTAGTTTGGTTGTCCGAAGCAGAGACATTAATCTCTGCTTGCGTAGCGGTAGCAGTGCCTAGGGAGGCAGTGAACGTTGGCGCGGAGCTATTGGCAGTATATATTACACCCGTACCAAATGCTTGTAGTTCGTAGATTGATATACCAAATTGAGTAGCATTCTCCTGAGAGATCACCTTGATATAGCGTGCTGCTAGTCCGCCAATGGCATAGTTGGTGAGTATATCTTTCGTAGGCGCCTCGTCATGCTGCCATACAAACCAATTCGTGCCGTCCATAGATAGCAGTATTTGGTATTTCAATGGGCATGCCGTTTCCCATTTGATCTTGATGCTATTGATGTAGTAGATCTCGGTGAGATCAACTTGCACCCAATCATATAAGATACTGCTACGACCATTGGATGACCATCTACTCCCTAAATCGCCATCCACGATTTTGCTTTTATTCGCTTCGTCATATGCCACTGTTACGGGTTTGTTTAATGCAAAGTTGTCTGTGAGCGAAGTGGTAGATGCGATGATGGTCTTGTCTTTTTCTGACTCGTTACCTTTGTATAACGCTTTTACGACGAATGTGTATTCTGTGTCTGGTAGCAAACCATCTATCACAATATTCCCTTCTGCGTTGATGGTGATGTCACGCGTGGTAGAACCATAACTTACTCTGTACTCTGTTACTTGATTAGCGCCATTATTCACAGTAGCAGTCGGCTTAAGAGTGATGATTTTCGAACCAGCAGATACGAAATCAATATCCAACATTACTGGATGATCTGGAGCTGCACATACTCCCCATTCGATTTCTGTAGGCCAATAGTAAGCATAGTTTGAGGCGGAGTTTACAAGGAATAAACAAGGATTTCCGCTTGGTGTTGGCTTTTGTGGAAAGATGAATGTAGCAGTTTTTTTATCAGCACTCAAATTTCCATAATTCTTATAATCATAGCTACCATTACCATTTAGTCCTCCGTATGCCGTGTTTAGTGAATAAAAAGTTCCATCGCCTATAATGTCAAATATCATTACATATCTGTCTTCGGCTTGTTTTTCACAAGTGACTCTCATGTTGATTCCTCCAATATTTTGGGGTTCACCACAATACTGTTTCGCCTCCGCATGTGGCATGGAGATGAGGAAGAAGAGGGCGGTTAATAAAAATGTACATTTGCGTTTCATATGCTTGTATGTTTTAATTATCGTTGGCATATGAGATTTTTCTATTGGATTCGTTTAACGGGATTGCTGTTCTTTGTACGACTTAGGAGTGACTCCTGCCATGCGCTTGAAGAAAGCAGTGAAGTAGGATTGGTCGCAGAACTTCAGTTTGTTGGATATCTGCTGTATGGTCATTTCGTTTTTTGAGAGGAGTCTTTTTGCCTCTTTTAAGAGTGCTTCTTCGATGAAAGTATAGGCAGAACGACCAGTAGATTTCTTGATTAATGTTTGCACGTATTTAGGAGACAAATGCAGTTTTTCTGCATAGAAGGCGACATTTCGTTTTTCGGTACCATACTTCTCCACCAAAGAGCAAAATTCGGTAGTAACCTGTTCTAATCTATCTTGCTGCTGACGCAACTGATAATAGAAGTAGCCTATTCCATAGAAGAAATAAAGTACTAGGTGCAATAACGCATCATCTAGGTATGGATTTTGGGGATTTTCCCCTAACTTGGTTAGAGCATCTATAAATCTTTCGAGTAATGATTGACACTCCTTGTTGAGAGGCATCACGGGATTATTGGACAACATCTCATTGAGTTGGAAACGATTTAATATATTCAATCGCGCAGCAAATGTAGCTGAGAAAGATATAACAACCGCATCAATATCAGAAGTAGAAGATAGATAAGAATAAACGTTTCTATCAGATAGTGTCAGCATGCAAGGTGCTGAGTGAGAATTAAATACACCATTCATCCTGCCAGATATTGTTCCCTGCTTCACATAAACAACTACAAAATCCTTGAGAAGGAACTGTTGTGGGAAGTCGTAGTTCACATTAATATAGTGGGAAATACGCACATCATCGCCTATTTCCCAAAGGTCTGGGAAAGCAGAATTAAGTGTAAGAGATGATAATAAGTTCATATATTCAACTTTTAAGGCACGCAAAGGTACTGATTTTATTTTTCCCGCACAAATAAAAATCCATTTTCAACAAATTATACTCCATAAAATACAAGAATAGTCTCGTTGCAGATTTGCAACGGCTTAGATAGTAAGGCAAAGTTATAAAAAGCGCGGTCTCTGCGGAGGACGCGAATTGTGTGGTTATTGTACGGTTATTGTACGGTTATTGTGTGGTGCAGACAGTCAGGCAACCGCGGTATTATAGCCATGGATAGCGGGAGCGGAGAGCGGAGAGGCGCTCAGACATACGCTCGGCAAAGGCTATTGCATCAGAGGAGTCGGGATGCAAAAAACTATGCTGACGGTCACGCCACAACTGATGCAAAGTGCGCATCTCAGTTTGCGTATCCAACGACATATAAGTATCTACAAAACGCTGCCATATATACTCCACCGCCAATGCAGATGGATGCACCATATCCTCCGCATAGAAGCGATAATCGCGCAGTTCGTCTAGCATGATCTCGTAGGATGGGAAGTATTGGGTGGTAGAGGATGGTATAGGATGGTTTAGGGTGGTAGAGAGTTGAGTGAGGCAATCAATAGCCTGGAGTAAGATGGCCTTACTCAGTTGATTGGCATGCATGCCATCCTTTAGATGGCGAATGGGACTGACCGTGAAAATCCAATGCTTGTCAGGCATAGCCTGGATAATAGGCAACCACATATCCACAATCTCCTGGACAGTCAGGCACCTACGCACAAAACGATCGGCAGGCAACTTATGGCAGTTGGCTACCACCAATCCGTCCATCTCATACACCCACGATGTGCCAAAAGTGATGATAATAGTACTGGCATCCTGCAAAGCAGTGCGCAAGAGCGCTTTACTCTCTTCGCAACGCGCTAGCAGCACGTCCCTGTCTGGATGTGAGAAACTGCCATGGTGCAACATCGAATGCCAAAGGCCGTTGTTATGGATGGTAGAGGGTTGTATAGAGTGATTTAGGATAGTGGCTATGGAGGCGGGGTTGTAGAGCGTGCCAAAGGGATTGATAGTAGTCTGGAAATAATACTCGCAGAACTTAGCACCTATATTATCCGCAAAACACGATCCTAGAAGTAAGACCTTGTCAGTATAAGTGATTTTAACGGAAGATGGGACGATATTTACAGGAGTGGAGAGAGTCATAGTGTGTGTGTGTGTAGGGTTATTCGAAATGGATGACTTTGGCGGGGCTGATTTGCGATACGATAGTGGAAGGGGCAAGCATGATAAGCCATGAGACCAATAGCACACCCAGATTGAGCAATAAAAGCCATCCCCATGGGAAAGCCATCGGCACATAACTGACATAATAGGTAGCAGCATCTAGCGGTATGAGATGGGTGAAATACTGAAGAGCCACTATGCCCAGTCCAAAAACATTACCCAGCAACACTCCCTTGCCCACCAACAAAATGGCCTCGTAGATAAATATCTGACGCAAGAATCGGTTGCTCGCCCCAATAGCTTTCAGCGTCCCTATCATAGGAATAGATTCCAATATCAAAATTATCAATCCCGTGACAATACTAAAGCCAGACACACACAGCATAAGAATGATGATAATAATCACATTCATATCCAAGAGGTCGAGCCATCCGAAAATCTGAGGATAGAGTTGCTGTAAAGTTTGGGTATAAAGGGCACTACCACTATCATCCAGACGATTGGCAGTAGCGAAATACACATAGTCAGCCGCCAGAGACAAGTGACGTAGGTCATCCACCAATATCTCAATACCCGAAGCCTGCGAATCAGACCATTGGTTGAGCTGTCGCACCACATCTATATTGCCCAAAATGAAAAGTCGATCCATCTCGCTCATACAGGTATTGTAGATACCAGATATATAGAACCGACGCACGCGTAAGTTCTCATGTACAAAATAGCACAGCACATGATCACCAACGTTCAAATTCAATTGACGCGCTAGAATAGTAGATATAATCACCTCATTCCTATCTTGTGGCAAGGAACCAGTTATTAGATTATCTGCAAAATAATCCCAATATTCAGTGGCCTTGAAAATAATTCCCTGGAAGGCACTATCGGTCTTGAGTATTCCAGGTTTGGAAGCAAAAACCGACACATGCTCCACATGAGGCAATGACTGCAGTTTCAGCAACAGCGAATCGGAGATGTGCACCGGCTGAAGTTCGTAGGTGGCATTATTATCAAAATTAACCAACTGGATATGACTGCCAAAACCAGCCACCTTCTGCTGCACCTCGTGTTTGAATCCTACCACCACACAGATAGCTACAATCATAACCATTACACCAATGATAATTCCCCATAGAGCAACACGTACAGCAGGACGCGAAGTGCGCGCTTTGCCCTCGTTGGAGAAATACAATCGTCGAGCTATTTTCCACTCTGAAGTATGCTTAAAAATGCGTTTTGGCATAATTTTTGTACGCAGTTTTATGTATGAAAACGTTGTTATATATATTCTTATTTGTCGTAATAGGCGCAACCTCTGTTCTGGCTCAACATCATCCTCAGCGTACTGCAGAGGATATAGCTCGCAAGCAGACAGGGATGATGGTGCGCGAGTTGTGTATTCAAGACACTGTAGTGATGGACACGCTATATCGTTTGCATCTCAAGTATGCACACAAACGCGCTATAAGCAACACACGCGCTGAGGCCATACAATACATTCAAGACTTCAATGCCGAGTTACGACAAATCTTGACTAGCGAGCAATATCAACAATTTATGGGTCAGCAGATTAACCATGCTCCTCACCGTCACAGAACCCCCTACAACCGTATCATAGGTGCAGCTACCGATACTATATCACCCTGCAAGCACGACGAAGAAGCCAAAAAGCCACTACCGCTACCAGTGAGCCGACCATAAGTCCTCCCAAAATATCTGTGGGGTAATGAACCCCAAGATACATTCTGCTATAGCAATTTGCAGCCACCCAAAGCATCAAGCCGCAGGTGGCTATTTTGTTGCGCCAAATCAGCGAAAAGAGTAGTGCAACAGCCATCGTATTTGCCGCATGGCTACTCACAAAGCCATATTGTCCGCTACGATAATCATTGACAAGGTGCAATACTCCTTCTAATTCGGGTACGCGCGTAGGACGTGGGCGAGCAACGAGGTCTTTCAAAATACCTGAAGCGATAAAATCTGCCGCACCTACTGCGAGTGCAATCAGCACTATCATCACAACGCAAGCAGGCACATGTTGCAGCCACTTTACCGCTGTTGGAGCGGGCTTGCGATAGCGCCAGATGAGCAATCCGATTAATAGCAGATACAGCGGAATCCATGTTGTTTTCGCCGAGATAATCCACATCAGCGTATCTGCCCATGGCGCATGCCATCCGTTAATAGCCAGCAGTATTTCCGTGTCAATATGTATCAATCGCTCTAACATATCCCCGAGCCTTTAACCTTTAACCTCTAACCTTTAACCTAATCTTCATTCAACAACACCGCTGTGTGGCATGCCACTACGCCCGCCGTTTCGGTGCGAAGACGCGAGCGACCTAATCCTACTGGCACAAAGCCCTGAGCGATAGCTTGCTCTACCTCTTGCTCTGAGAAGTCGCCTTCTGGACCAATCAAGATAAGCACATCCCTACCCTTACGCAGCGCGTCTTTCAGCTCGCGTTTCTCATCCTTGTAGCAATGGGCGATATACTTGTCCATCTCCTCGTTGCCACCATATTGCTGCATGAGTGTCGCGAAGTCCGTCAACGGATTGAGTTTGGGAAGATAGGGCGTAAGTGACTGTTTGGCAGCCGACAATATTATCTTCTCTAATCGGTCATTGCGCAGATTCTTACGCTCCGAGAAACGGCACAATAGCGGCGTTATCTCATCCACACCAATCTCTGTGCACTTCTCCACCATCCATTCTAGTCGCTCGATATTCTTTGTTGGAGCAATCGCCACATGCAAGTAGATATTGTGCGTTTTTACTTGCTTCTCTTGGCTCAGAATCTCAAACTCGCAATGACGAGGGTGCGGATTCGTGATGCGCGCATGGTAGGTTGTACCACGACCATCGGTGAGCAGTATCTCATCGCCACGGTCATAGCGCAACACACGCACGCAGTGCGCAGACTCCTCCTCGCTGAGGAAATGGTTGGTCTCTATGTCTGGAGTGTAAAATAGGTACATACAATTGGTTGTAATCTTAATAAAACGCACTTTTTAGGGTACGGAGTTGGTAGGTTTGTCCTTGGTTCATCCTTGGTTCATCCTTGGTTCGTCCTTGGTCTTTTATAGGGAAGGTACAAGGGAAAAGCAATCTTAATAATCGTACACTATTATCCGTTACCTACAATTCGCTCTCCTTCATACGTTCGGCGTTCTCCGCCACTTGCAGGGCATCAATCACGCCTTGAATCTCGCCATCCATAAAGGCGGTGAGGTTGTAAATCGTATAACCGATACGGTGGTCAGTGATGCGCCCTTGCGGATAGTTATAGGTACGAATCTTCGCAGAGCGGTCGCCTGTGCTGACCATGGTCTTACGGCGTGCAGCAATATCATCGATATACTTCTGATGCTCCTTATCATATATTTGCGTACGCAGGCGCGAGAGTGCGCGTTCTTTGTTCTTCGGCTGGTCGCGCGTTTCGGTACACTCGATTAATATCTCTTGCACCTCGCCCGTGTTGGGGTTCTTCCAGTTGTAACGCAGACGCACACCCGATTCCACTTTGTTCACGTTCTGACCACCTGCGCCACCCGAGCGGAAAGTCTCCCACTTGATCTCGCCTTCGTTGATATGCACCTCGAACTCATCAGCCTCTGGCAATACCGCCACCGTCGCAGCGGATGTATGCACACGCCCTTGCGTCTCGGTGACAGGCACACGCTGTACGCGGTGCACCCCCGATTCGTATTTCAATGTGCCATAGACATTTTCGCCCGACACATTGAAGATAATCTCCTTGTAACCGCCTACCGCTCCTTCGGAGAAACTGCTCACCGTCATCTTCATGCCGTGCGTCTCGAAGTACTTGCTGTACATACGGAAGAGATCTCCAGCGAAAATACTAGCCTCATCGCCACCTGTTCCCGCGCGAATTTCCATGACCACATTCTTGCCATCCTCTGGGTCTTGAGGCAAGAGCATGAGTTTGACTTCCTCCTCTAGCGCAGGGATTTGTGGCTCTAACTCATCTATCTCTGCACGCGCCATCTCGCGCAAATCGGCATCGGACTCGTTATAGAAAATCTCTTTAGCTTCTGCCAAGTTATTGACTGCTTTCTTGTACTTCTCAGCGGACGCCAACACACGCTCAAGGTCGCGATATTCACGATTGAGTCGCACATAGCGTGCTTGGTCGGCAATCACAGAAGGGTCAGTAATCAGCAGACTGATTTCGTGAAACTTGGCTTCTAGGCCATCTATTCGTTCTAATATATCCATTGTTGAATGTTGAAAGTTTAAAGTTGAAAGTTTAAAGGCTAGGCTGTTTGTCAACAGCACTCCAATAGGCATCACTTGGCATCTCTCCCTCTGCGCGCATACGAAGGTTGGTGACAAAGCGCTCTAATCGCCAATCAATGGTTTCGCGATATACTTTTCGCGTGATGAATATTCGGAAGAACCACCCAAACTTGACATGCATATCAATCGCCATTTTAGTAGAATTATCGGCGATAGGTGTTAGGTGGAAAGCACCATATGCCTCTTTGAGCAATGAACCAGAATAGTAGATATCCACTCTGATATTACGTTTGTCTGCGGATGCAGTATCATTGACGACACATTCAACGGTCACATCTTTGAACATGGGTTTGTCGTTCACAAGTACATCAACGATCAATTTGCTATAGTGCGTTTCAGGATTATACTCTGAGTATTTCCATTTGAGGTACATGGCATTTTTATCTGCCTCCTGTTGCCTTCCCATACCCGCAAAAGCCCAGTCGGCAAGTAGCTGTGGTTCGCTTTGCAGATGAGTGATAAAAGAATCAACCGCTGCATTGCAATCAGCCATATTGGCCTGAGCTACAGTATCATAGGATGAATGAAACATTGCATTAGACAATGTAGTCACCACAGAAAATAGAATAGCAAACAATGTCATTATTCTTTGGAATTTAGCAGTTTCTCCATATTTTGCTCACGATGAATGAGCTGTACCTCCACTCCGAATTTCTCATTGATATGTTGTGCCATTTTCTCAGCGGCATATACCGAACGATGTTGCCCCCCCGTACAACCGAATGAGACCATCAGATTCTGGAAACCACGATCCATATATCGTTTAACGGAGAAATCCACCAATAGATATGCTTGTTCGAGGAATGGCTGGATTTCGCCATCTTCCTCAAGGAAGTGAATGACAGGTTCATCCATGCCCGTGTAGTGAGTATATCGTTCGTATTTACCTGGGTTATTTACGGCACGGCAATCAAACACGAAACCACCACCATTGCCCGATGGATCAGCAGGTATTCCCTTTTTGTAGGAAAAACTCATCACTCTGACGACCAAAGGTTTGCGCACCCCGACATCCTTAAACTGCTTCATTTCGGTCATCCGTTGCAGCACCTCAATGAGATATGGATAATCCTCGCTGGCATGCTTGAGAAGATGACGTAGGTTATCAATCGCAAATGGGATGGATTGTAGGAAGTGAGGTTTTTTTTCGAAGTATCCTCTAAATCCGTATGCTCCAAGAACTTGCATTGTACGGAAAAGCACAAAATGCTTTAATGTATCGTAGAATTCATCCTTATTCACAGGCATATATTTCTGCAATTCCTCGATATAAACCTCGACTAATTCTTCGCGCAAATCAGGATGGAAGTTTGCTTTAGCCTGCCACAAGAAAGAAGCCACATCGTAGAAGACAGGGCCTCTTCGTCCACCTTGGAAATCGATAAAGTAGGGGACTTCAGTGCCATCGTCTTGCTTATGAACCATCACGTTGCGTGATTGGAAGTCTCTATACATAAAGGCATTCATTCTATTTTGTAATAGGATATATGCCAATCGCTCGAACTCGTTTTCCAATTTATCCTCTTGGAAATCCAATCCAGTAGCTTTAAGAAAGCAGTATTTGAAATAGTTGAGGTCCCAAAGAATAGATCGCAAATTGAATTCAGGTTGTGGATAACATTGGTTAAAGTCAAAATCCTCCGCTCCAATCACTTGGAAGCGCGCAAGTGCGCGCATAGTTCCGCGGAGCATGTCTTTTTCCTTCGCGCTGAAGACCCCCGTCTTGCGCCCTTCAGCTATGTAGTCGAAGAGGAGCACATTTCCAAGGTCTTGCTGCACATAATTCATCTCATCATCGCTCACAGCCAGCACTTTAGGCACATTAAGACCTTTTTTCATAAAATGCTCAGCCATATAGAGAAATGCATGATTTTCGTCACGCGAAGTACCTTGTACCCCAATGAGTGAGGCGGTATTATCTTCACTGTCAATACGATAATACCTACGATTACTGCCAGAAGCAGTTAACGGAGTTTGTTCACCAGTTTTTTTGCCAGTTGCTTCAAAAAAAAGTTGACTTAATGATTGCGCCATAGTTATCCAAAATATTTTAGTCTGCAAAGATACTACTTTTTTACGAAATATACAAAAAAAAAAACTTTTTTGTAAAAATATTTGGTCAATTCAAAAAAAAGCAGTACCTTTGCAGTCGCTTTTGAAAATGAAGCCGTCTTCCTAGCTCAGTTGGTAGAGCAACTGACTCTTAATCAGTGGGTCCAGGGTTCGAGTCCCTGGGAGGACACAAAAAAAGAGACATTTAAGATGTCTCTTTTTTTTGCATATTGACCTATTTGTTTGCATATATGAAAAAAAAATAGTAACTTTGCAGGCAATTATAAACTACTGAACATGAAAAATCCTTTAGAATACCGCATGCAAGCGCGTGCGTCACTGCAAAATCGTTGGGGCGAAGCCGCAATAGTTAGAGCACTAATTTTAGCATTGGTTATCATATGCTCTATTCCATCCATGCTGGAAGCTATGAACGATGTACTGAAAATAGATTTTCTAGATTCAACATGGTGGAACTTGCTAGGTTCGTCAGCAACATCATTTCTTTCGATGTTAATAGTCCCTATACAATACGCATTCAGCATTGCCTTACTAAATATGACACGCGGCAGTGAAACCAACTTGCTTCAGTCAACTGTACAACATTCCCGCATGAGCTATATACGGTTATTTTTTGCAGGTTTAATAATATCGCTTATAACAACGTTAGTAGGTCTTGTAACATTGGGCATTGGTGCCGTCATATTAGGCTACACATATCGTATGGTGCCTTACCTCTTGAGCGATTTTTCTAATATTTCAATCCGCGAAGCAATGAAGGTTAGTCGCGAGATGATGTATGGCTATAAATGGCGTCTATTCATGCTTGATTTATCATTTATTGGCTGGATAGTCTTTAGCTTTATTACATTAGGGTTAGGTACATTGTTTGTAGTACCATATATGGAAACTGCATGTGCGCTCTTCTATGACGACTTGAAGAACGAAAGGCTAATAGTGACCGAAGATTAGCCGCCCGCCAAAAGAATAAATACAGAGACAAATTAAGAGTATCATAGAGATGAAAGCAATGATTTTTGCTGCAGGATTAGGCACACGCTTAAAACCGCTAACCGATACTATGCCCAAAGCACTCGTGCCACTAGCAGGCAAAACCTTGTTACAATGGCAGATAGAGAAACTGAAAGCTGCAGGCATCACTGATATAGTGGTGAATGTACATCATTTTCCTGATATGATCATTGAGTATTTGCGCAATAATAATAATTTTGGTTGTTGCATTGCGGTCAGCGACGAGCGAGAGATGCTACTAGACACAGGGGGTGGATTGCGCCAAGCCAAGTCGCTCCTTTTAGGAACCGAGAGTCGCCAATCAGGAAATAACGATGAGCCAATTCTGGTATGCAATGTAGATATATTATCAAACATTGATCTCCCTACCCTTCAGAAGGCATATAATCCTAACGAAATGGGAGTAGTAGTGGTAAGCGAACGCGACACGCAGCGTTACCTGCTATTTGATGAGACAGATTGCTTGTGCGGTTGGACGAATATCGCTACTGGGGAGATAAAAGGCGAAGATGCCATAAGGCGAAGGGGCCATAAGGCGATGAACAAACTTGCATTCTCTGGCATGCAGGTGCTCAATCCACGCATTTTTGAATGCATGGATGAGGTAGTAAAGTCAAAAGGGGAAAAGTTTTCATTAATAGATCTATACCTTAGTATTGCTAAAACAGAGATACTAAAAGCTTTTATCCCCATGAACTACCGCATGATGGACGTGGGAAAAATCAATCAATTATCGGAAGCGGAAGAATTCGCAAAGAGTCTATAACATAGATTAGTTAAAGACACTCTTTAGGTACAATCATTTGCAAAGCTCCTTTCATGCATGTAACTTGGCATGGACCACTGACATCCATCACAACGCCGTCTGCTTCAAAGGATTGATGCTGTTTGGTATACATTACTAGGTTATTAGTAACTACAGGATGTACAAAAGACAAATCATAGAATCTCCCATCAAATAGTCTAGGAACTGCTTGTAAAATCTCCTTGAATGAAGGAGGATTGAGGAACATAGAATGCAACACACCGTCGCATGGGTCTGCCTTAGGATTGAGTTTCATACCACCACCCACATATGCGCCATTAGCAATGCTTGTGACAAACATTTTCCCCTCGACAATAGTCTTACCATCACTCTCTAAACGCAAATACGGATTTTTATATTTGAGCAACGACCAAATAAGTGCAAAGAAATAATTTATCGGATGGCTGCCTATATAATATTTAAGTTTCTCCGCATATCGGCAACACATGGGTTCA
Source organism: Paludibacteraceae bacterium (assembly GCA_045578815.1). Taxonomy (GTDB): domain Bacteria; phylum Bacteroidota; class Bacteroidia; order Bacteroidales; family Paludibacteraceae; genus Colicola. The sequence goes on along the minus strand of JAZNKZ010000049.1, from coordinate 35,259 downwards.
ATACCAAAACCAAGGGAATTAATAAAATATCTATGATGCTCAATATTATTTCTCCAATACGTAACACATCCCACGTCAATGGGCTTTGCACAACCTTGGAAGAATATATCTAGCGAACGTTTAAAGTCTTTGTTCAGCCCCCAATGACGCGCAAAATCGTTGCCCGTGCCACGTGGCATCAGTCCAAATTGTATCTGCGCACGTTGCTCTGGTGTAAGATCGGCACGCATGATGCCGTTGATCACCTCACTGAGCGTACCATCGCCGCCCAGCACAAGGATTTGCGTACATCCTTTCTCCTCTACGAGCTCACGCGCGAGCTCAATAGCATGATTAGCATACTTGGTGACGCGGTAAATAAACGGCTGGCGACGTTTCTTAAGCAATTTCCACAAATAAAGGCGTTGCATGCGAAACGCCCGCTTACCAGATTTGGGATTTATTATTATACCTAACATACTTTCTTACAGTATCTTATACTAATATTAATCCACTTAATGTGGTTAATTCGTTTGCAAAGATAGCAAAAAAAAAGCATACTACCAAATTTAGTATGCTTTTTTTAAGAAATTTATTGCGCTTATTATTTGAAGTAAGCTGCAACTTTGTCGTTTTCTACGATTTCCTCTTGGAAGATGTAAGCACCCGTTTTAGGGCTCTTCACCATCTTGATGCACTTAGTGTGGTTACGTCCAGCGTTACCAGTGTGCAATGTAGCGACCGCTTTCTTTGCCATAGTTCTAAGCCTTTCTTAATTTAGGGGTTAATTACTTGATCTCCTTGTGTACCGTGTACCTCTTGAGGATCGGATTGTACTTTTTCAACTCCAAACGATCAGGAGTGTTTTTGCGGTTCTTCGTGGTGATGTAGCGCGAAGTTCCTGGCATACCGCTGGCCTTGTGCTCGGTGCACTCCAAAATTACTTGGACACGTGCTTCTTTAGTTTTCTTTGCCATAACGATCCCTCCTTAGCATTCGTAAATTTTAATGTACCCTTTCGCACTTGCTTGCTTCAAAGCAGCATCAAGTCCGATTTTGTTAATTGTTCTCAGACCAGCTGCACTCACGTTCAGCATGATCCATGCATCTTGTTCTACCCAGTAGAACTTCTTGTGGAACAAGTTCACATCAAATGTACGCTTCGTGTGGCGCTTTGAGTGCGAAACATTGCATCCTACCATGGCTTTTTTGCCGGTAATTTGACAGATTTTTGACATTTTATTTAGTATTTTAGTTTATTTCAAAGTGAATTACCTACACTAAGTAGGTTATAACCCATTCATCCACAGCACATTACACCTTTTCCACCCCTATAGTCCACTCCACCATACACGAAAAATCGTGCAAAGTTACTACTTTTTTTTTATATACACAAATATTTTTCTCATTTTTTTGCAAAAAATATCATTTTTAGGTAGATATCATATCTAGACACTCGCGCGCTAGTGCGCACGCGTACAATATTAATATGATGAAATTGACACTTATGGCTTGCATATGTAAAAAAAAAGCAGTACTTTTGCAAAATATTTTGAAAAAACATGATAAACATATGAAAAGACTTTTCATTCTTAGCACAGCAGTACTTTTAAGCATTTCAATCTTTGCTATTAACAAACAAACATTGGCTGACACTTTGACTAGCATTGTCCATCAACATGCATTTGCAGGAAAAGTAGATATAAGCCGTATCCGTATCAAGAATCAACACATATATGTCTATACTAATGCCACATTGAGTCATGTATCATTGAGTCCGCAGGAGGTTACTAATATTCGTTTGTTAGTTAGTAAAATGGTATTGGGTAATAATAAAGGCAAGGTAACTATTTATAGTGGAAATTTAGAATTGGGCGAATTGGTAACTAGCGTATATCGTAACCGTGCAAACAACACGCGGTACACTTTAAAGGAGGTGCCTGCATGGGTCAGAAACACCTCCCGCCCCTATTCTACTAATCAAGGATTGAACGGCAAGCACATTGCCTTGTGGGGAAGTCACGGCCGATACTATCACCAAACTATGGAAACATGGTTGTGGCAACGAGCAAAATTATGGACAACGGTAGAAGATGTATATACATCATCATACACAATGCCATTTCTTGTTCCTATGTTAGAGAATGCTGGTGCTGTAGTCGTTCAACCACGCGAAAGAGACACGCAACACATTGAAGATGTAGTAGATGAAACAAATGCAACAGCAACTGGTGTTTGGAGTATAGGAGAAGGAAAAGGTTGGGGAGAAGATAACGACGAAATCCTTCTAGAAGGAGAAAATCCATTTGAGAAAGGTAGTTATATGGTTGCCAACGTAAACAATAAAGACAAATGTGATTTGAAATACATACCACATCCATTACCATATGGAGAATATGCCGTATATGTATCCTATAAGACACTGCCAAACAGCACGTCTGCAGCCAAATACACAGTCATGCACTGCGGACAAAAGACAGAATTTGAGGTCAACCAACAAATGGGAGGTGGCACTTGGGTATACCTGGGTAGTTTTACGTTTGATTTCTCTGACAAGGACCACAACTACGTATCCCTAAGCAATGCGGGTAAAGGCAAAACCGTTGTGACTGCAGACGCAGTAAAATTTGGTGGTGGTTTTGGCACTGTTGCTCGTTATCCACAACCAGACAAAGTAGAAAATATGCCTTCATCACAAGATATTACTTTACGTGAAGTAGAGGTTGATAGTGTACAACTACAAGAGAATCAAAAGTGGGCTGAAACCAGCGGTATGCCTCGTTATTTAGAGGCAGCGCGGTATTGGTTGCAATATGCTGGTATTCCCGACAGTATATACAATTACACAGAAAGTCGCAATGATTATACAGATGACTATTGTGCTCGTGGTATGTGGGTCAACTATTTGGCTGGCGGCAGTCAAGCTAATCCAAAACAAGATGGATTGAAGGTGCCTTTGCATCTAAGCTTGGCCTTCCACTCAGATGCAGGTGTAAAACGAGGCGATACAATCATTGGTACCCTGATGATCTACACCGATTTCGATAATGATCAGTCAATATCGTATCCCACGGGATGTAGCCGTCAGGTAGCCCGTGATTTAGGTGACTTTATGCAAACACAGATTGTGAACGACATGCGCACACTATATACCCCTCATTGGCAACGTCGTCAACTACAAAACTCATCTTATGCTGAGGCACGGCATCCAAAGGTACCAGGAGTATTGTTGGAGTTATTATCTCACCAAAACTACAATGATATGCGCTATGGCCTAGATCCACGAGTAAAGTTCACTATCTCCCGTGCGATATACAAATCTATGTTGCGTTTTATTCACAAACAATATGGTACAGAATATATTGTACAACCATTACCTGTACAAGCGATGAAGATGCACCGTAATCAGCAACGAATAACACTGAGTTGGCTTCCCACAAACGACCCATTAGAGAGCACAGCTACACCAGATTATTATATCGTATATACACGTCAAGACAATGGAGACTGGGATAATGGTAAACGAGTGACAGAAACAACATATAGTTTTACTGCCGAGAAGGGCGTGCGCTACGATCTACGTGTAGTAGCTGGCAATGCTGGTGGTATCAGTATGCCAAGCGAAGTGCTATCCGCATATATTGCGCCACAAGAGAAAGGCCAAGTATTGGTATTGAATGCATTCACGCGCGTGAGTGGTCCTGATTGGTTTGAGGATAGCACATATGTAGGTATTAAGCCACAAAGTCAAGGAGTAGGCTATGGTAAAGAAATAGCATATATCGGCGAACAATACGATTTTGACACGCGTCGTCCTTGGATTACGGATGACGAATGTGGTTGGGGGGCATGCTACTTTGATCAACAAGACGCATTGACCGCTGGCAACACATTTGACTACACCATAATGCATGGTAAAGTGCTTGCCAAAATGGGATATTCATATATCAGTGCCAATGCATACGCTATGGATAGCATAGACAACTGCGAGGTTGTGGATTTGATTATGGGTAAGCAGAAGACTACTATTTTAGGCACAGATACAGCTTTTAAAACTTTCACTCCTCAATTGCAAAAGGTTTTGCGCCAACACCTACAAACGGGAGGTAATCTATTGGTGTCGGGTGCATATATAGCTAGTGATATGCAAACATCTGAAGATAAAGAGTTTCTCAAGAATTATTTGCACTACACATATCGATGCAATCATGCATCCAAACAAGGTAGTGTCATCGTTAATCGTCGTGTGCTATCGCCTAATTATTATTTTTTCCATGCTGAACCTAATGCCAACTGTATACACACTGAAAATCCAGATTGTATCTTGCCTACAGAAGGAGCGCAATCAGTAGCTCGCTATGGCGACACAAAACTCAATGCAGCTGTAGCATATGACGGGAAAGAGGAGAATATGGGAAAAACATTAAGTTGGGCATTTATGTTGGAGAGCGCTCATGACTTTGACACAATATACAAAGATTGTATCAATTGGTTAATGCAATAAAGATGAAAACAGAAAACGAAAAAGCAAAAGGTAAAGAATTATGAAAAAGAAAAAAAATCTTCCTTTATACGAAAATATAGAAATTACAGGTATAGCGGCTGAAGGTAAAGCTATCACTCGTATTGATGACATGGTGGTATTTGTACCTTACTGCGTACCTGGTGATATAGTTGATTTGCAAGTTACTCGCCGCAAGCACTCATTTATGGAGGCACGTGTAGAAAGATTAGTCAAACCAGCCACCAATCGCTGTGAGCCTGTTTGCAAACATTATGGAGAATGTGGTGGTTGCAAATGGCAAATCCTGCCATATACCGAACAACTGCGCTATAAACAACAACAAATTGTGGACAATCTCACACGTATCGGTAAAATTGCATTGCCAGAAGTATCGCCTATATTGGGCAGCAAGCACATTTATGAATATCGCAATAAATTGGAGTTCACTTGCTCGGATCGTAAATGGCTAAGTTGGGATGTAATACATGCTGCTGGAGGATTAGACAATATTGATAACAGTTATGGTTTAGGTTTTCATATTTCCAACTGCTTTGATAAGGTTCTTGATATCACGGAGTGTCATTTAATGCCTGAAATCAACAATCGCATCCGCAATACTGTGCGCGAATATGCACGAGAACAGGGGTTGAGTTTCTATAACGAACATGCCCATGAGGGACAATTACGCACACTTATCTTACGTTCTAATCACAAAGGAGAAATAATGCTGATTGTAGTTTGGGCTGACGAACCATACATGCCACTTATGGCACATCTGCAAGAACAATTCCCTCAGATCGTAAGTTTATTATATGTGGTTAACCGCAAATTCAATGATACCATTAACGATCAAGAAGTAGTGGTATATGCAGGACAAGACCATATCATGGAAGAAATGGAGGGACTACAATTTAAGGTAGGACCAAAATCATTCTATCAAACGAATACTGAACAAGCATATGAACTATACAAGGTAGCTCGCGAGTTTGCCGGCCTAACGGGAAAGGAATTGGTTTTTGACCTTTACACGGGCACAGGCACAATAGCCAATTTCGTGGCACACCAAGCTCGACAAGTAATCGGTATAGAATATGTGCCTGAAGCTATCGAAGATGCAAAAGTGAACGCCCAAATCAATCATTTGGATAATACACTATTCTTCGCTGGCGACATGAAGGATATTCTCAATGAAGATTTCATTGAGCAATACGGTCGTCCTGATGTAATTATCACCGACCCTCCACGAGCAGGGATGCACGAAGATGTAATTAACACTATACTTTTTGCAGAACCGCAAAAAATTGTCTATGTAAGTTGTAATCCTGCTACTCAGGCGCGAGATCTGAATATGTTAGATGCAAAATACCGCGTCACAAAAGTGCAACCCGTAGATATGTTTCCACATACACACCATGTGGAAAATGTGGTGTTACTAGAGAAACGATAGAATCAATCTATCTCAAACGATCTGCCGCGCGCACCAAGGCCTCGTCTTTCAAAATACGACGCGTAGCCATCATTGTCAGCACAATATTCACAAGAGGAATAGACGCCCAGATGCTCAGGTACCACTCTGCCCCTGTTAGTGTGCTACCTCCTAATAGTTCATGTCCTTTGACTATATACGCAATATATAATGCCAGCATCGCATAATAACCAAAGCACAAAATGACATTCACGATATTCAAACGTGATTGCAGAAGACGATGCTTAAATAGAAAAATATTCACCAACGCAAGCACAGGAATCACCACAGTAATAATGGCAAGAGCCCATTTATCAAAGGGCATAAGAGATACATATTCCGTCGCTTCTGGCATTAGAAATTGCACAGGAGAAAAGAAGCATAAAAGCGTACCCAAGATAACCACCAACAGTAGGTATATAGTTTGAATTCTTTGTATCATAATTATACGATTTATTTAGATTATTATTGTTTTATTAATTGACAATGGTCATTGACCAATTGATACTGCTCACCTGTCGATGGACACGTGGCATAGCCATCCTTGTCAAATGTCAACTTTTCGCCATGACGGCTCACCCACCCCACTCGACGAGCAGGATTACCAACCATCAGTGCAAAGGCAGGCACATCTTTAGTCACCACAGATCCCGCACCTATAAGACAATATTCGCCTAACGTATTACCACATACAATCGTGGCATTCGCACCAACAGATGCTCCTCGGCGAATAAACGTAGCTTGGTATTCATCCTTGCGCGAAACTGCAGAGCGAGGATTGATTACATTGGTAAACACCATGCTAGGACCTAGAAAAACATCATCACCGCAGCGAACTCCTGTATAGATAGAAACATTGTTTTGTATCTTACAATTACGTCCTAACACCACACCTGGCGATACTACTACATTTTGCCCAATATTGCAATTCTCTCCTATTTGGCTACCAGACATAATGTGTGAAAAGTGCCATATCTTAGTACCAGCACCTATGATACATCCCTCATCCACATATGAGGATTCGTGTACAAATACTCCGTCCATTTTAAAAGAATGCTTTGAATATATCGTTGCCGTTTGCAAAAAGCATCAATGCAATAAGTAACCAAAAACCTATATTATTAGCTATTTCAAGGAACTTATCACTAGGCTTGCGACGCGTAATGATCTCCCACAAGAGGAACAATATATAACCACCATCCAATGCAGGAATAGGCAGGAAGTTCATAAATGCTAGTATCAAACTGATAATTGCTGTAATATTCCAAAATGAGGCCCAATTCCACGTCTCTGGGAACATATTGCTAATCGCTCCAAAACCTCCGACCGATTGCGCACCCTCCTTGGTAAATATCACACGGAATTGCTTGACATATGAGAGCAAGAAATCACATCCATGTTGAATACCGGCAAGAATGGCCTGGAAAAATGTATAATCTTGGTGATGCCATTCAAAGAAAGAAAGCGGATGCTTGGTCAATACACCTATCACGGCTTGATCACCAATAAAAAGGCGAGCATGCATGGGTTCACCTGCACGATAAAAATCCAATGTAACACTATCACATGGATACTTCGACAATTCGTTGGTAATCTCCACGAAACATAGCCCATCCGTGCCATTGACTCCTACAACACTATCTCCCTTTTGCATAGCCGCAAAAGCTGCTGCACCACCAGGCAAAACAGAATCAATCACAAAAGGTGTATAATAATAAACTAGATTATAACTCTTCTTTTGATACGATTTGTCAGCACGAGCTTTTTCGCGCTCTTCAGCATCGTGTTCGTTCAAGATTGCCATGCAGCGATTGCTAAGATCCTCCGACATGGTAAGTGCAATCGTGTCTGCACCACGCAATACAAGTATATCACGTTGACCCTCTATAATGACGTGCTGCATTATATCTCCCAGCTCCTGAGGTTCTACACCATTGATAGACAATATCTTATCCCGTTGCTGAAATCCTTCATCTACTAACACAGGAGAAAAGTACAATCCTGTATTCACATTGCTTAGAGGCAAAGTATCTTTTCCCCAGCAGAAAAATATCATACCAAAAATCAGCAATGCAGCTACAAAATTAACCAAAATACCTCCGACAATGATACACAATCTCTGCCATACATTTTTTGCACGAAATTCCCAAGGTTGTGGCTCCGAGGGCAAATCAGTAGCACTCTTGGTCTCATCTACCATACCTGCAATGGCACAATACCCTCCAAAAGGAATCCAACCAATACCCCACTCCGTGGAATCTGGGTAACGGCGCCAATCTTCCTCTGAAAGCGCATCAAGCTCTTCTCCTGTCATTGGACGATAGATTGTATTTCCTTTCTCATCTTTCTTCTCATTACCTGCGGCATCCAGCACAGGGGTAATAGGCGCCTCCACATTGGGCGCAAAAAATTTCACCTGCCATTTGCCGTTTATCTTCTTCGCACGAACCAAGGAGAATTTTGGGTTGAAAAACATATAAAACTTCTCTACACGCACCTTAAATAGGCGTGCAAAACAAAAATGACCTAACTCGTGAATAACCACGAGAAGACTAAGAGCAAGTATAAGTTGTATCCACTGCATGTTAAAAAAATATAAAAAAAATTATGGCTTTAAAAGTTTTCAATGTTTCAGTATTTCCAATGCTATTCTCCTAACTTCTGAATCCGTCTGTACATAATCTTCGTAGGTTGGTTCTGCAATATATGTTGCTCTATCCATCGCCTTCGCAATCACATCCGACATCTGCAAAAAACCGCATTCACCATCCCTAAATGCTTGATTCACAACTTCATTAGCAGCATTTAGCACACAAGGAATATTGCCTCCTTTCTCTATGGCTTCATACGCCAATCTAAGATTAGGAAAACGCTCCACATCTGGCGCTTCAAAACTCAAATTATTTGTCGCAAACAAATCCAACCGAGGAACAGCACTCTGCCAACGCTCCGGATAAGTAAGGGCATACTGTATTGGAATACGCATATCTGGTGTACCCAACTGAGCCTTCACACTGCCATCCACAAACTGTACGGCCGAGTGCACCACCGACTGAGGATGCACCAACACCTGTATCCTCTCCACTGGTATATCAAACAACCAGCGTGCCTCAATCACTTCAAAACCCTTATTCATCATACTCGCCGAATCAATCGTAATCTTCGCACCCATATCCCAATTAGGATGCTGCAACGCTTGAGCGGCCGTAACATGTAGCATCTGTTCGTGAGTGAAGGTTCGGAACGGACCACCACTAGCCGTCAATAGCAACTTCTCCACGCTACTCCGATCTTCTCCCACTAAACACTGATAAATAGCCGAATGTTCACTATCCACAGGCAAGATTGGCACTTTGTATCGCCGTGCTAGACGGCAGATAATCTCTCCCGCCACCACCAACGTCTCCTTATTGGCTAACGCTATCACCTTCTTAGCGCGTATAGCTTGCATCGTAGGTTGCAACCCCGCATATCCCACCATAGCTGCAACTACCACATCAATAGCTGGCAGGGTAACCATCTCTGATATCGAATTCTTACCTGCCATCACCTTAATAGGTAAGTCACTCAACGCATCACGCAAACGCACGTAGCACGACTCATCGGCAATACACACAACGGCGGGATTAAACTCCAGCGCTTGCTGAATCAACAACTCCACGTTACGATGGGCAGAGAGCGCATACACCGAAAACTCACTCGGATATTGTCGCACCACATCCAAAGTTTGAGTGCCAATACTACCTGTACTACCTAATATAGCGATTTGTTTCATCTATCAAAAATTATTTCCCTATAGATTTTTGGTTTTTATTCTGTTCTTATTTTGCCTTCTAGCTTCTCTATCTTGCGAGGTCGCACAATGAATTCCATCTTGCTTCATACGCTTATTTTCAGATATATGCTCACTACTAAACCTGCCATTTTTCTTAATCAAAACACGAACCGAAAGCAACAACATCGCCACAGCCAAGGCCCCTATTACAATCAATATTTCCTTCATATGCTGCACACATTTCTTTTGCGCTGCAAAATTACCACTTTTTTCTTGAATTACCAAATATTTTATACTTTTTTTCCTCCCCCACCTTTACACTTTACGCCTTATACCATCCTATACAACCCTATACCATCCTATACCATCCTCCACAACCCTATACCATCCTCCACAACCCTTTTATCCCGAAGATATCCCGAAGATACCCCGAAGATAGCTCATACATAATCAACGAATATTTAAATAGATTTTATCTATTTTACCAGAATGAATATGGTTGTATGAGCTTGCTCAAAAACAATCATATGCATTCGGGTAACAAAAGTTTACTTTGTGCAATATGAGCAAAACCAATACCTTGTCAACTGTTAAACATTTTTAATATTTTCAATTATAACACTTTCACACTATAACATCATTTTATGAGCGAAATCACTCTTCATACTGTCCAACTACCAAAATCATACTTTGGGAAAAATGGAAAAATTTTAAGGGGAAGGGGGCAATAGGGGATAGGGTTATAATATTTAATAATATATAATTTTAATTATATATTATTTATATTATATAGGTGCAAACTGAAAATAGTAGATATATCATTCGACTCTTTTTTTTATGTTATAGTGTGATAGTGTTATAGCAGCACAAATGACATACAAATTGTTAAAATATATTAAAATTCAACATCATCAATAACACGAACAAAATCAAACAAACGAAGCCATCTATCACAAAAACACATTTTTTCTTGCATATGTCAAAAAAAATTACTACCTTTGCGCGGTTTTTAAGAAACACCATCACCTAAAAGGTGAAAACGACAATAATTTATGATTTTTTTTAAACCCAAAACATATATGGCAGTTCAACAACAAAATGGAGGTACATTGTACAACGCATTGACCTCTGGAAGTAAAATTATTGGTACCGTCATCACGGATAGCGACATGCGCGTGGACGGCACAATCGAAGGCGACGTAAAATGCTCTGGCAAGTTCGTGATTGGCGAACGCGGTGTAGTTAAAGGCACTGTGGAGTGTCAAAATGCGGAAATCATGGGAAAACTGGATGGTAAGATTGATGTAAAACACGCGTTATCTCTACGATCTACCAGCAACCTAAAAGGAGAAATTACCACCAGCACGCTAACTATTGAACCTAATGCAATGTTCAATGGTACATGCAAAATGGGAAACGAGAACACTAAAGCAAAAGCTTAAAGGCAACAGGATATGAAGATTAAACCATTTCGTGGAATTCGTCCACCTAGAGAATTAGCAAAACAAGTCAGTAGCCGCCCATATGACGTGCTTAACTCTGATGAAGCTCGCACAGAAGCTGCAGGCAACGAAATGTCCCTGTATCACATCATCAAACCCGAAATCAATTTCGAACCAGGTACTGACGAGCACGATGCCCGTGTTTATACTGCGGCACGCGAACAATTCGACCTGTTTCGCAAGAAAGGTTGGCTAGTGCAAGATCAAGAAGAAAAATACTACGTTTATGCTCAAACTATGAACGGTCGTACACAGTACGGATTAGTAGTTGCGGCATGGGTAGAAGACTACATGGAAGGACGTATCAAAAAACATGAGCTTACACGCCGCGACAAAGAGGAAGACCGTATGAAACATGTGCGAGTCAACAATGCCAACGTAGAGCCCGTCTTCTTTGCATACCCTCACCATGAAGAACTAGATGCTATCGTTGCACGTGTCGCTACCGGAGAACCAGAATATGACTTCATTTCTGACTTAGATGGATTTGGGCACACTTTTTGGGTAATAAGCGACAAACAAGACATCGCTAGAATCACTGAAATTGTAGCTGAAATGCCCGCTATGTATATCGCAGATGGGCACCACAGAAGTGCGGCGGCGGCGCTTGTAGGCAATGAGAAGAAATTGCAAAACCCAAATCACAAGGGCGACGAGGAATACAATTACTTCCTAGCCGTATGCTTCCCAGATAATCAACTACATATCATGGACTACAATCGTGTAGTGAAAGATTTGAACGGAATGACACCTGCTACATTCGTAGAGGCACTAAAAGTTGATTTTGACGTGGAATTAATTGGCGAAGATATATACCATCCGGAAGAATTACATGTATTCGCATTATACCTCGAGGGCAATTGGTATAAACTAACAGCCAAACAAGGTCGCTACAACGACAATGACCCTATCGGAGTTTTAGATGTAACTATCTCATCCAATCTAATCTTGGACAAACTACTAGGAATCAAGGATTTGCGTTCAGACAAACGCATTGATTTCGTAGGTGGTATTCGTGGCTTAGACGAACTAAAAAAGCGCGTAGATAGCGGCGAAATGAAGATGGCATTAGCCCTTTACCCTGTAACGATGAAGCAATTAATCGATATTGCCGACACGGGAAACATCATGCCACCAAAAACAACATGGTTTGAGCCAAAATTACGCTCTGGACTAATAATACACGAATTAGTATAACTGTAAATTCAAAAACAAAAAAAACAATATGAAAAATCAAAATCTAATCAATGTTACCTTGATTGTAACAAACGTAATTCTTGTAGCCGCAGTTGCTACATTATCAGTATTCTACTTCAATGACAAAGCTGCTGACACTACTGCTGTTGAGAGCAACCAAAATGAGTACATCCCAGTAGCATATCTCAACACCGATAGCTTACTAGTGCACTACATATTTGCTCAAGATGCTAATGATAAGTTGATGAAAAAGCAAGAGGATGCACGACTAAAACTTAACACCAAAGCACGCACTTTACAAAATGAAATGGCAGATTTCCAACGCAAACTCGAAAACAATGCATTCTTAAGCCGTGAGCGTGCAGAAAGAGAGCAACAACGACTAATCCAAAAGCAACAAGAATTGCAAGAATTAGAAGCACAGTTGACCGAAGATATCCTTGTAGAAAACCAAAAGATAAACATGCAACTGGCTGACACTTTGCAAAGTTTCCTAGATGAGTTTAATGCAGATGGTCGCTACCACATGATATTAAGCAACAATGCCAAAGATAATGTATTGCACGCAGACTCTGTCTATGATATTACCAAGCAAGTCATTGAAAGATTGAACGCTCGTTATAATACAACCGCTACAAAGAAATAAGCCTTGGTGCGCCTAATTTATCGACCATATTGGAGGTATGTGATTGCGGATGCAATTGCGCTGTTGGTAAGTATATTTATCGTGTTGGCATGGTTCCCTTTGTCAACTAATGTACCATTCCAAAAATACAGCGTATATGCCACCATATTTTCGATAATGTGGCTATTATGGAGTTATATCTGCCATCGCTACGTGCCAGTTAAATATATGAAAATGGGGCAGGATCTGCTGCGTCTGGCTATTGCAGCTAGCTTGCTCTTCGGAACAATGTGCGGATATATGGCCATTATGCAAGGACGAAATTTCTCCATATGGGTATTGCTCACATTATGGCTAGCGATGTTAGGTGTATCGGTAGTGTTTCTAATCATGAAGCATGCTTACCGATACGCACTGGATACGGATGAAGACAATCTACCAGAAACATCCGAGCGTAAACCTCACAGCGTGCTTTATCCAGCGATACAATTGGAAGACAACGATAAGCTAGCTCTACAAGAAAGCATCCTAGAGTTTGCTCCAGAAAAAGCAATACGTTATATCGAGAAAAACATCCAACTATACAGCAGTAACACGTTTACCCTGCGTTCGACGGACTTGTATAACATCAAAAAACTGCCAACTTACCGATACGATGCCATCGTCAATTTCATGCCACTGAATCACATTCGTGGCGTAAACAAATTGTTCACTACTGTCAATGACAAATTACCAGATAATGGCATATGGATTTGCTGCTACGAACCTCAATCGGTTACCAAACGCAATATACTGAAGCGATACCCACCACTGATTGGATGGATGTATTATGTGGCATTCTTCTGCTACAAGCGAGTACTACCCAAACTCATCATGACTTCGCGTTTATACTTTGATATTACAGAGGGAAAAAATCGTGTTTTAAGCAAAGCTGAAGTACTTGGAAGATTGTGCTATTGCGGTTTTGAAATAGTAGATGAACGAAAAAAAGGCGATTTGAATTATGTAGTGGCACGTCGCAAATTCCGTCCAGAAATCACCACAAGACGATTATATGGCATTTTGGTCAAATTGAATCGAGTTGGCAAAAATGGCAAATTCTTCAAAGTATATAAATTTCGTACAATGCATCCATACAGCGAATTCCTACAAGCATATATCTACGAGCGTTATTCACTGCAAGATGGAGGAAAATTCAACCACGACATACGCGTGACAACACTCGGACGATTCATGCGTAAATACTGGATAGACGAATTGCCCATGCTAATTAATCTAATCAAAAGAGATATGAAATTGGTTGGAGTGCGCCCTATATCTCAACATTATTTTTCACTATACAGCCATGTTCTACAGGAAAAACGCATAAGGCACAAACCTGGTTTACTACCACCATTTTATGCCGATATGCCTAAGACGCTAGAAGAGATCGAAGCATCAGAAATGAGATATTTAACCATGTGCGAAAACAAAGGGACGCTATACACAGATTTTATCTATTTTTGGAAAATTGTTTACACCATTGTCTTTAAGCGAGCAAGGAGTCATTAATAACTTGAGAAACAACCTAATGGTGTCGTAAAGCAAATGTCGGAAATCGAGAATCGGGAGTCGGGAATCGAGAAAACTAAAAAACAAGTGAAAAGAATAATATTCATATTTATCACATTAGGGTTTGCGCTATTAGCAATGGCGCAAAACATCCCTGTGCCAATGACGCAAGTACGTCTATATGATTTTATAGACGAGTTGCTTACCGAGGGGATAATCTGCCATCAGACAGCTGTTCGCCCCTATACACGCAATCAAGTAGCTAATATGCTGTTAGCTGCACAAAAAGCAGACTCGCTACTCAATAACCGCCAACAAAAGGATTTGACATTTTACCTGAATGAATTTGCACTCGAGTGCGACACAATGGTAAACAATTACGTGCAATATACCGACCACAACACATATAACCTATCACTCGCAGATCCTCAATTTAGTTACCGCAAAGCAGACTCCATGTTCAAGATGCGTTTGCGACCCATATTAGGAGCAAACGTATCCGCTAGCAAAAAGGGAGTACTGTTACAACGGTGGTGGGGGGCAGAACTGCAGATGGATATTGCTAATCATGTGAGTATTTGGGGGAGCCTGCGAGATAATTCGTGGAGCGGCAATTGGCTGAGTAAGAAATACTATCTTGACGACAATGCCCGTATGTACGGAGCTCGCATTCACTATGGTGCATCACAAGCTCAGCCCGCATTAATACCTTTGGCTGGTGTACAATACAAAGAGGCTAACTACGGAGGTGATTTCTCCGACTCTAAAGGTGGGATTAGCCTATACTCCTGGTGGGGAAGGATTGCTATACAACGCGAAAACATTCGATGGGGTGATGCATATCATGCCTCTAATATAATTTCTGGCAGAGCTCCTGCAGCACCCATGATAAGCTTACAATTGACACCATGCAAATGGTTTCAGTTTGATTACTTTCATGCTTGGTTGGTATCTAATCTGATTGATTCAACGTATTATTATCTAGAAAACACTACAAAAGGGGATATACAAGCTATCAATTACCGCCCTATGAATAAGTTCATGGCGGCGAATATGTTCACATTTACACCAATCAAACAATTGTCGTTTTCTGTCGGTAATTCCATAATCTACTCCGAGCGTACAATACAAGCAGCTTATTTCATTCCAATAGCATTTTACAAATCGCTTGACCATTTATTAACGAAAGGTGTTGCCACACAGAATCAAAATTCACAAGCTTTTGCATCGTTGTCTATTCGTCCTGTCGAACATTTGCACTTATATGGATCATTTTATTTGGATGAGTTTGCACTAAAACGTCTCAAACCATCCAACAAAGAGCATAATCCCATCTCGTATTTAGTGGGCTTTCATTGGGGGGGATGGCCCATCAAAGGATTAAGTTTAAAAGGAGAATTTATGCGCTCATATATCGCATGCTACACACACTCTATTGACGCACTAACATGGCAAACCAATTCTTTTGATATGGGGCATTATATGGGTGACAACGCTCAATCTATTTATGCCGAATTAGCCTACCGCCCTATGCGGGGTATGTTGATCAAAATGAGTTATACCAATGACACAAAATACAACTCATATGCCTATCTACGTGACTACCGCAATGGTAGCGAAGTCATTCGAGATGGTGGCATCAGCCAAACGATAGCACAAAAACCTTTTGACAAAGCAATATTCCGCAACGATGTTGTGCGCCTTGATGGCATATATGAGGTACACCCTAACATGTATTTAACACTAGCTCTGGAGTATAATAACGCACGCGGATTTGATAACCTAAAAACAGATCCTATCAAGAGCGAAGATATTGGCGATGCACAATATTATTTGAACAAATACATGCCCTTATACTATCAAGGGAGGAACTTTACCGCTTCAGCCGCATTTAGTTTTGGATTTTAAATTATGAAGTGTAGTGTAGTCATATTAAATTGGAATGGAGAGCAAACATTGCGAAAATTCTTGCCATCAGTCTTGCAACACACACAATTGCCTAATGTAGAGATTGTCGTTGCAGATAATGGCTCTACAGATGCTTCACTAAAGTACTTACACACGCAACCTGTACGAGTAATCAAACTTGATCAAAATTATGGCTTTGCAGGTGGATATAACCATGCTATCCAGCAGATTGATACTGAATACACCGTACTACTAAATTCCGATGTAGAGGTCACCGCACATTGGTTAGATCGAATGTTGGAGTACATGGACTCACACCCAAATGTACTAGCTATGCAACCTAAAGTGTTGTCCTGGCACTCAAAACAACTATTCGACAAAGGTCAGAAATCTGCCATTTGCTTTGAGCATGCAGGAGCTGCTGGTGGAATGATGGATATATTAGGTTATCCTTATTGTCATGGACGCCTCATGTCACATGTAGAGGATGATCACGGACAATATAATGATATCACACCTATATTTTGGGCAACAGGAGCATGTTTGCTCATACGCACAAAAATATATAAGGAATTAGGTGGGTTGGATGCAAATTTCTTTGCGCACCAAGAGGAAATTGATCTTTGTTGGAGAATCAACAATCGCTTTCCGCTAGCTATTGCTTATTTCCCATTCTCCACTATATATCATGTGGGAGGTGCCACATTAGGATATGAAAATCCTCGCAAAACATTCCTCAACTTTCGAAACAACCTATTGATGCTACGCAAAAATCTCCCACTATCACGATTATGGTGGTTGATGATTGTGCGCTTCTTTATGGATTATCTAGCTGCCGTACAAATGCTAGTAACCAATCAAACAGCAAATGCGAAAGCCGTTTGTCAAGCTAGAATCGCATACCACAAAATGAAAAAGCAATACGCTATTGGAAACATACCTGCCAATCCTATGCTCTCTAATAGAAGTATTATATGGGATGTTTACATTAGAAGAAAGAGAAGATAAAACTTTAACATTGCTTGTATATTTGCACTTTTTTTATTACCTTTGTGGCCAAATCAATAAACTGTAAAAACAAATAGTTATATGAAAAATTTCTGGGTACTTTTCTGCATATCATTGCTTGCTAGCAACATGGTATATGGGCAAAACGATGCTCAGTCCAAAATGTTTGAAGACTTTAAAAAACAACATTTGGAGCAGTTTAATCAATTTAAATCCACCCAACAGGCGGAATATGATAAGTTTCGCAGAGCTCAGAACGAGCAATATGCTGAATTCATAAAGAATAGTTGGGCAACATTGAATGCTCTGCCTGCAATAATGCCACAAGAGGAAGAAAAGGATGTTACCCCTGTGATTTACGAAGAATCTCTAATAGATACAACTAATACTACATCGGTATTCAACGAAGCAATCCCTACAAAAAAAGAAGTAATCGTAGTACCTCAACCGCAACCACAACCCGAGCCTATCGCACCAGTACAACCGAAGGCTAACATTTCTTATAAGACGGTATCAATAGCATTTTATGGCTCGCTGGTGTCTGTAGGGTTCCCTACATCCGACAATTTAAAGCTCAAAGGACTAACCGAAAAATCAATATCAGAGGCTTGGTTACAATTATCTGATGAAGCATATGATATCACCTTAAGCAATGTGTTAAATATTCGTAAAAATCTCGCTTTATGTGATTGGGGATATATTGAAATGCTACAAGCCATTTCTGAAAAGCAATACGGCAAAACCAATGAGGCAGTGCTAATGCAAGCCTTCCTACTCGCCCAATCTAATTACAAAACACGTTTGGCATATGATGATAGTAAACTATATATACTGATAGCAAGCCAATATAGTATTCTTCGAATGAGCAGATACGAAATCGATGGTGAATACTTCTACCCCTTGAATTGCAATGCGGAGCAATTGAGAGTATGTAAGGCATTCTTCGAAAATGAAAAAGCAATATCATTACAACTGCGTGAAGAGCAAAAATTTGATTATGACCCAACTCAACCTCGTAAATTAAGTTCAACATTTGGGGTAGTTGCCAACATAGATGTAAATCAAAACGAACTTGATTTCTTTGCAAAATATCCATCTGCATATATCAACAATAATTCGGTGACACGTTGGGCAGTGTATGCCAACACTCCCATGAGTCGTAACGTGAAAGAAAAATTATATCCTACTATTCGAGCTTCTATAAAAGGACTAAGTGAAAAAGATGCTGTGAATAAAATTCTCAATTTCGTACAAACAGCTTTCACATATGGCTATGATAATCAAGTATGGGGATGTGATCGCGCATTCTTTGCATCAGAGACGCTACATTATCCTTATTCTGATTGCGAAGATCGCTCCATACTATTTGCACGTTTAGTTCGGGATATCGTAGGTTTAGAGGTGGTATTGCTATACTATCCTGGCCATCTGGCTACAGCTGTAGGATTCAAACAAGAAGTCGAAGGGGATTACTTGCTGTACAAAAATCGTCGTTTCACAGTCTGTGATCCTACCTTTATCAATGCACCTGTAGGCAAGACTATGCCAGGAATGAACAATAAAGAAGCACAAGTAATTGCATTACAATAAAGGCCGATGAAAAATAAAGTAACTATCATATTATTTCTAATCTGTATTTCTACCCTGATGCTAGGTGTAGGTATTTATGGCCTGATGACTGCAATCAACGCGGATAAAGAGGATAATATACTTGTCGGCATAGAGTTTGTAGAAGATTTCCTAGAAGAACCGCAAGGCATGATATATTTCCAAGATAATACCATCGATACATTGATATTAGGTAAATGGCAGCATACTGTCAATAAAGGATGGCACCGTGTCTATACCATGGAGCCTGCAGGAGATGATTACTATTGGGGAAGAGAATGGAATATAAGCGAGGATATACAAGAAGAAGATTTACAACCTTATGGTAATGGTTGGTTTAAATGGAAGAAAGTGGATAACGATATGGTAGAGTTGCACATGACGGATAACCATTCTGCAATCATTCCTTTCGAATATCAAATATCAATACTCAATACCAATGAGTTGAGATATATCGAAACTGCAGATGGAGACCAGCAACTATTTGAAAAATGCACAGAATAATTAACTACAAAATATACAAATAATTATGGAATTTAAGTATGCACCCATGTTTCAATTGGGTAAAGATGAGACAGAGTACTATTTGCTAACCAAAGATCATGTGTCAGTTAGTGAGTTTGAAGGTAAACCTATTCTCAAGATTGAGGCGGAAGGATTAACCAAGATGGCCAATGCTGCCTTCTCTGATGTTAGTTTCATGCTCCGTCGTAGTCACAACGAGCAAGTAGCAAAAATACTGCGTGACCCAGAGGCAAGCGACAACGACAAGTACGTAGCATTAACCTTCCTTCGTAATGCAGAAGTTTCGTGCAAAGGTCAATTGCCATTGTGCCAAGATACAGGTACCGCTATTATCCACGGCGAAAAAGGTCAACAAGTATGGACTGGCTACTGCGACGAAGAAGCATTGAGCAAAGGTGTCTATCTCACTTACACAGAACGCAATCTTCGCTATTCGCAAAACGCTCCACTCAACATGTATGACGAGGTGAATACCAAATGCAATTTGCCTGCTCAAATCGACCTTGAGGCTACAGAAGGTATGGAATATCACTTCCTCTGCGTTACCAAAGGTGGTGGCTCCGCAAACAAGACATACCTCTATCAAGAAACCAAAGCGCGTATCCAAAACCCTGGCACACTCATCCCATTCCTTGTGGAGAAGATGAAGAGCCTTGGTACAGCAGCATGTCCACCATACCATATCGCATTCGTGATTGGTGGAACAAGTGCGGAAAAGAACCTGCTGACTGTGAAATTGGCTTCAACTCATTACTATGACACCTTGCCTACTACGGGCGATGAAACAGGTCGTGCCTTCCGCGATATTGAGTTGGAAGAACAACTACTCAAAGAGGCATACAAGATTGGACTTGGTGCGCAATTTGGTGGCAAGTACATGGCACACGATATCCGAGTGATTCGTTTGCCTCGCCACGGCGCAAGTTGCCCAATCGGACTCGGAGTAAGTTGCTCAGCAGACCGTAATATCAAATGTAAAATCAATAAGGATGGTATCTGGATTGAGAAAATGGACAATAATCCTGCATCTCTCATACCTGAAGAATTGCGTAATGCAGGCGAAGGTGATGCAATACGAATCGACCTCAACCAACCAATGGCTGATGTTTGCAAGATCTTAACTCAATACCCTATCGGTACACGCCTCAGTTTGAATGGTACGATTATTGTTGGTCGTGATATCGCGCACGCTAAAATCAAAGCTCGTTTGGATGCTGGCGAAGGTATGCCTGAATACCTAAAGAATCACCCAATCTATTACGCTGGTCCCGCGAAAACGCCAGCAGGTATGCCTTGTGGTTCAATGGGCCCTACCACAGCTGGTCGTATGGACCCTTATGTGGATGAATTCCAAGACAATGGTGGGAGCATGATCATGTTGGCAAAGGGTAATCGATCAATTGATGTGACCAACGCTTGCCAAAAACATGGTGGTTTCTACCTCGGCTCGATTGGTGGTCCTGCTGCTATCTTAGCACAAGAGAATATTAAGTCAATTGAGTGCGTGGAATATCCAGAATTGGGGATGGAAGCCATTTGGAAAATTGAAGTAGAGAATTTCCCTGCATTTATCCTAGTTGATGACAAAGGTAATGACTTCTTCAAGCAATTGAAACCTTGCGAAGGATGCACAATTCTGAAGTAATTCTTCGGTATAAACCCGTTATAAACCCGTAAAATACAGTATTTTGAGAGACGAAAAGAAGAAACCTTCTCTTTGGCAACGCCTACGTGAAAGATATCGTATCAGCGTGCTGAATGAGGACACATTGGCTGAAAAATGGTATCTCCACCTTAGCGGGTGGGGAGCCATTGTTGTGATAGCAGGATTATTCATGCTAACATTAATCATATTTTCGCTGGTAATTTTATATACTCCGATCAAGAATTATTTACCAGGTTATTCCGAAAATATTCGACAACAGTTAGTAGAGGAGTCTGCTCGCGTAGATTCATTAGGCACCTCTTTGGAAATGCAACGTCAATACTTGGGTATTATCCAGCAAGTAGTAGCAGGTGAAGTGAAATCGGATACGGTACAGAGTCTTGACTCAATGCAAATTATCATGCGTGAGCAACTGTTGGAAGCAAAGAATGAAGTGACAGCGGAATTCATGGCACAGTACGAAGAGAAAGGAAAGGATAATATGCAATTATTCGAAAATATTAGTAGCCAAAGTAATCCGATGGCTGTATTCTTCGTGCCAATTCATGGTGTTATAACAAAGCACTTCTCTATACAAGACAAGCACTACAGCATTCACATCAATACAATAGACAACGAAAATGTGGCATCTATACTCAATGGTATCATCATCTTCGTCAATGCTGAAATGAATAATGTATATACTATCATCATCAAACATACAGATTACTTGAGTATATATCGTGGCTTGAAAAAACCGCTCAAACAAGTTGGCGACAAGGTGCAAGCCGGCGAATGTATTGGTATTGCAAAAGATGGAAAACTGGAATTTGAACTTTGGAAAAATGACCAAGTCATAGATCCTGAGAAGATAATTGCATTTTAATCAACCTGCAACAGGAGAGTGAGATTGAAAGATTGAATATATGAAATATAAGAATATTTTATTTACAGTATTAGCATGCAGTTTGTTGCTAACATTCAATTCTTGTAGCATATCCGCTCGTATCAAAAGAGCAGATAAACGCTTTGAGATAGGCGAATACTACCAAGCGGCTGAAATGTACAAGCAAACATACCGACAAGTAAAGAGCAAAGATAAATCACTGCGTGCACATATTGCCTTTCATCAAGGAGAATGCTATCGTATTCTCAATAGTAACAAAGCAGTCAATTGCTACAAAAGTGCGATTCGTTACCACTATCCAAACTCGATAGTATATCTGCGCTATGCACAAGTATTACAATATCAAGGCAAATACAGAGATGCTGCTGCACAATATGACATTTATTTAGAGAATTATCCCAATGACTATGTAGCAACTGCAGGAAAATATGCATGCGGTAAAGCTGATGCATGGAAAAAACAACCCTCGCGCTACAAGGTCGCTCTGGCTAAAGATTTTAATGAAAAACGTTCATCTAACTTTTCACCTGCATTCATAGGAGAAGATGGAGATGCCTTAATATTTACATCCAATCGCCAAGAACAAAAATCCAACAGCAAAAAGAAAGTGCGTACGTCTTCAATTACAGGTGTACCATCATTCAACCTATACTCTGCTCGTAAAAATGCAGCAGGTAAATGGGAGGAAATTGACTTATGTGAAGGTCTTTACAATGAATCAGAAGCAGAAGAAGGAGAAGAATCTCAAAAACAAACCACTACCGCTGAACTTGGAGTTGCTTCCATTACTTCAGACGGACGAACAATGTATTTTACGTATTCAAAGCCTATTAATGGCCAAAATCTAGGGGCAAAAATTTATGTCTCACAACGAGCTAGCGGAGAATGGGGAGAAGCACAAGAACTCAAACTCTTTAAAGACAGCAGTATCACTGTGGGACACCCATCTATCAATGCTACTGGTGATACATTGTATTTTGTTAGTGACGCTCCTGGTGGTTATGGAGGAAAAGATATCTACATGGCTATTTCTGATGGAGGAGAATGGAATGATATTCGCAATCTAGGACCACAAATCAATACTACAGATGACGAGTTATTCCCATTTGTGCGTCAAGATGGTCGCTTGTATTTCTCTTCTAAAGGACATCCTGGCTATGGAGGATTAGATTTATTCTATGCCATTCCTAATGATACACTCTGGAGTGTTTTCAATATGGGGGCACCATTCAACTCCAACGGAGATGACTTCGGTATTACATTCCAAGGTGCTACAGAAAATGGATTTTTTTCATCCAACAGAGGGCAAAAAAAAGGGTATGATATGATATATTCATTCTTTCTACCTCAAATGGAATTTATCGTAGAAGGCACTGTCACAGATAACAATGGCGAACACCTTTCAGAAGCTACATTGAGACTTGTAGGCAATGATGGCACCAATGTAAAAACGCAAATTCGTCGGGATGGAACATATCGTCTAAAACTGAACAAGGACACACGCTATGCAATGTTGGTAACTGCACGAGGATACCTCAACGAAAAACAAACATTCACCACCGAGAATTTATCAGATAGTTATACATACCAACACAATTTTGTATTATCACCTATCTCCAAACCTGTAAAAATGAGTAACATATTCTTCAAGTTCGGTAGCTGGGAACTAACTCCTGATTCAGAAGAAGGTCTGAAAGCACTTATCAAATTGTTGAATGATAACCCTAATATTACCATAGAATTAGTTGCACATACGGATATGGTGGGCAATAATGTTGCTAACCAAGAATTATCCCTTAAACGTGCGGAGTCTGTAGTAACTTATCTAATCACTAATGGCATTGAGAAAGAGCGTCTCACTCCTATAGGATATGGCGAAGATATGCCTGTAGTAGTAGATGAAGCACTGCACAAACAATATCCATACATGCCTAAAGACCAAACATTGGACGAAAATTTCATTACAACACTCAATAATGAACAACAAGAAGTATGCAACTCGCTCAACCGTCGTACAGAGTTCCGCGTACTCAAAACAACATATAATTTGTATTAACTCATCACTCATAGTTCATAACTCACAATGAAACAATATCTTGATTTATGCGAGCGCGTACTCCGAGAGGGTACTGAGAAACATGACCGCACAGGCACAGGCACTATCTCTGTTTTTGGCCATCAAATGCGATTCAATCTAGAAGATGGTTTTCCTTTACTCACGACCAAGAAACTTCATCTCAAATCTATCATCTACGAACTGCTGTGGTTTCTAAAAGGTGATACCAACGTCAAATATCTACAGGAGCATGGCGTTCGTATCTGGAACGAGTGGGCAGACGAAAATGGCGAATTAGGTCCTGTTTATGGTCATCAATGGCGTTCATGGCCTGATTACCAAGGCGGACACATTGACCAGATTGCGCAGTTAGTCGAGCAGATTAAGAATAATCCTGACTCACGCCGCCATATCGTCAGTGCATGGAACGTGGCTGAGGTCAACAATATGGCTTTGCCCCCTTGCCATACGCTATTCCAATTCTATGTAGCTGATGGTCGCCTCTCTTTGCTACTCTACCAACGCTCGGCGGATATCTTCCTTGGTGTACCATTCAATATCGCATCCTACGCGCTGCTCTTGCAAATGATGGCACAAGTCACAGGACTCAAGGCTGGCGATTTCGTACACACCTTTGGTGATGCGCATATCTATCTCAATCATATTGAGCAAGTGAAACTGCAACTCACTCGCGAAACGCGCGCGCTACCAAAGATGCTTATCAACCCTGATGTGAAAGATCTCTTTGACTTCAAGTTTGAAGACTTCACCCTTGTGGACTACGACCCACACCCACATATTCCTGGCGTCGTAGCCGTATAAATAGAGGATAGCAATCATTGTCATCACACATAGTTTATAACTTATCACTCATATTTCATACTTATGTTAAATCTCATCGTAGCAATTGCAGAAAATAATGCAATCGGTAAAGCAGGTGACCTACTCTGCCACTTGCCAAGTGACCTCAAATACTTCAAAGAGAAGACCCAAGGATGCACCGTTATCATGGGCGAACGTACTTTCTTCTCGTTACCCAAGCACCCACTGCCCAATCGACGCAATATCGTGCTTTCCGACCGCGAGGATTTTACATTTGAAAATACCGAAGTAGTACATTCCATCCCAGAAGCACAAGCGGCCGTAGCAGCCGATGAAGAGGCATTCATCATTGGTGGCGGTATGGTGTATCGCCAATTCTTGCCGTTGGTAGATAAACTATATATCACCCATATCCACCATTCTTGGGAAGATGCCGACACGTTCTTCCCTGAGATTGACCCTGCTATCTGGCAATGCGTCAGCAAAGACCGCCACGAAGCAGATGAGAAAAACCCTTATCCATACACTTTTGCTATTTATACAAAAAAATAAACATGCGCAAACTTATCATAATGGCTACACTTGCCCTACTTGCTGCCTCTTGCCAAACCAAAGAGGACGCTACCAAAGCACCTATCACCAAACCCGAAATCACCATTGAAGGCGGACGACTAACACCCGAAGCACTTTGGGCTATGGGACGTATCAATAGTGTTCACCCTGATGAGCAATCAGGGCTGATAGCATATACAGTGAGTTACTATAGCGTAGAGGAAAACCGTTCCACTTCGTGGATTCGCGTTGCGCAAGAAGAAGAAGAAGAAGAAGATGGCAAACTAGTTACAATCAACGAGTTCGTTGGTCATAGCCCTGCATGGCACAATGGGCAACTCTGTTATATCAACGCCAAAGGCGAACTCATCATTGGCGAAAAGACGCTCACTGGATTCGACAAAGATATTGAAGGATTCCTGCTCTCGCCTCAAGGCGATAAAATTATCCTTATTGCTCAAGTCAAAACCGTAGCTAGCACAGCAGACAAACACCCTGACCTGCCTTTGGCTTCAGGACGCGTGGTAGATGACCTCATGTACAAGCATTGGGACGAATGGACAGAAACCGCCCCCCATCCGTTTCTCTGTGAATTTGATTTAGGAGTCGGGAATCTGGAATCGGGAAGTAAGAATTTAGAAGTAATCAACTGCCTTGACTTGCTCGAAGGTACACCCTACGAGTCGCCTATGAAGCCATTTGGCGGCATAGAACAATTGGCATGGAGTCCCGATGGGCAAACCATCGCATATACCTGCCGCAAAAAGAGTGGACTCGACTATGCCGTCTCCACCAACTCGGACATATACATCTATAATATAAGCGCGCGCACGCATACAAATCTAACCGAAGGCAATATGGGCTACGATACCAACCCTGCTTATTCGCCTGACGGACAATATATCGCATGGCAATCGATGGAGCGCGATGGTTATGAGAGCGATGAGAATCGACTCATGGTATGCCACCTCGCTACAGGCAAGCAAACATTCCTCAGCCGTGGGCTCAACACCAATGTAGATAGCTATTATTGGAAAGATGACAACACGCTCGTTTTCAGCGCCGTATGGCACGCAACTGCCATGTTGTATGAAATTAATTTGCAAGGCGAGCGTACCTGTTTGACAACTGGTCAATACGACTATGTCCCTGCTGCGAATATGGGCAATACATACTACTGCCTACGCCATTCGATGCGCGAAGCAAACGAGATTTTCCGTTTCTGCAAAGGAGAAGAACCTGTGCAGATTAGCTTCGAAAACAACAACATCTACTCGCAGATAGAAATGGGTACAGTCGTGCCACGTTGGCAAAAGACTACCGACAACAAGGATATGCTCACATGGATCATCTATCCTCCACACTTCGACCCAAACAAGAAATACCCTACTCTGCTCTACTGCGAAGGTGGTCCACAATCGCCTGTTAGTCAGTTCTGGAGTTTCCGTTGGAATTTCATGATGATGGCTGCCAACGACTATATCATCGTAGCACCTAATCGTCGCGGATTACCCGGATTTGGTAATGAGTGGAACGAACAAATCAGTGGCGACTACGGAGGTCAATGTATGAAGGATTATCTTACTGCTATTGATGAGTTTGTGGCTAGCGAGCCATACGTAGATAAAGATCATTTAGGTTGCGTAGGAGCTTCTTTTGGTGGCTTCAGCGTATATTGGTTGGCAGGACACCACAACAAGCGTTTCAAGGCGTTTATCGCGCACGACGGCATCTTCAATATGGAGATGCAATACCTCGAGACGGAGGAGAAGTGGTTTGCCAACTGGGATATGGGTGGCGCATATTGGGATAAGAAAAACAAGATTGCTCAACGCACTTTTGCCAACTCGCCTCACTTGTTTGTAGATAAGTGGGATACGCCTATTCTCTGCATACACGGCGAGAAAGACTATCGTATCCTTGCCAATCAGGGCATGGCAGCTTTTGATGCTGCAAAGATGCGCGGTGTTGATGCCCAATTGCTGATTTTCCCAGATGAAAATCACTGGGTATTGAAGCCACAAAACGGTATTCTATGGCAACGTACTTTCTTCACTTGGCTCGACAAATACTTGAAATAACAACTCTACACAACCGCTAAACAACTCTACACAACTCTAAAACAACGGCTAACCATGTTACAAGGAAAAAACGCCCTCATTACTGGTGCATCGCGCGGAATTGGTCGTGCCATTGCTTTGCTTTATGCCGAGCATGGATGCCACATTGCATTTACATACATCAACGAGGAAAATGAAGCCAACACTTTGGCTCAAGAAATCCTAGCAAAAGGCGTACAAGTGCTTTGTATTCAAAGCGATGCATCGCAATTTGATGCTGCACATGCGGTGGTCAAACAGGTTGTAGATACATTTGGCAAATTAGATATACTCGTCTGCAATGCGGGTATCACCCGCGACACGCTGCTGGTGCGAATGAGCGAACAGCAGTGGGATGATGTACTCAGTGTCAATCTCAAATCGGTATTCAACTATTGCCACGCCGCTTCTATGCAAATGATGCGTCAGCGTAGTGGTAGTATCATTGCCATGTCCTCCATCGTGGGGCTGGCAGGTAATCCTGGACAAACCAACTATGCGGCATCCAAAGCTGGTATTATCGGTTTGGTTAAATCTTTGAGCAAAGAGATTGGCAGTCGCAATATTCGCGTCAATGCTATTGCGCCTGGGTATATTCTTACGGACATGACATTAGCTTTACCTCAGCAAGCGCGCGATGAGATCACCAAGATGATTCCTATGCAACGCTGTGGCGATCCTATTGAAGTAGCCAAGGTAGCATTGTTCTTGGCTTCTGATTTAGCTTCTTATGTCTCAGGACAAGTTATTGGCGTCAACGGCGCCATGGGCTAACATCCAATATCTATTAGCGAAGCGTCCTATAAAAAAAATCAACTCTCACATTGGAGAGTTGATTTTTTTTCGTATCTTCGCACAAAAAACGCTATGATTTATGGGTATATCCGTGTAAGTTCCGACAAGCAAACTGTCGAGAACCAGCGATTCGAGATTACGCGCTTTTGCCATGCCAACCAGCTAACTGTTGACGGCTGGATAGAGGAGACTATCTCTGGCACCAAAGCGTATTCTAAGCGCCAACTAGGGCGCCTACTAAAGCGAGTCAAACCCAACGACATTATCATATGTAGCGAGCTGTCGCGTCTAGGCAGAAGCTTGTATATGGTCATGGAGATTTTGGGTATTTGTATGAACAAAGAGTGTCGCGTATGGACTATCAAAGATGGTTATCGGCTGGGGGACGATATTCAGAGCAAGGTGCTGGCTTTTGCTTTTGCTCTTTCTGCGGAGATTGAGCGTAATCTCATCTCGCAGCGCACCAAGGAGGCTTTGGCTCGCCTCAAGGCAGAGGGCAAACATGTAGGCAGGGTCAAGGGAACGCCTACCAATCCTAAATGTTTTCGCTTGTATCGCCATGATGCCTATATCCGTCGTGCACTAGCCCAAGGTATGCGCCCATGCGAGATTGTTCGACGCCTGCACACCAATCGCTCCACGCTAAGGCGATATATCGACCGCTTCATCCTTCCACCATCCTAACCAACTCTACTTCATTCTACTCTATTTTATTCCATTCTACAAAAAAATCAACTCTCACACTGAGAGTTGATTTTCCTTGTAGTGCTACCGGGAATCGAACCCGGGTTTACGGCGTGAGAGGCCGTTGTCCTAGGCCACTAGACGATAGCACCCTAGCGCTTCCTTCTCGAAAGCGGCTGCAAAGGTACTACAAAAAATGCACATATGCAAATTTTTTTGAAAAAAAATGCATTTTTAGGCAAAAAAAGTACATATGGGCTGCATTTTGCAGCCGTATCAATAGGAAGTACGTCGTTTATTTGGTACCAAAAATTCGACTGTCCTTATCCCGAAGATACCCCGAAGATAGTTCATACATAATCAGCGAATATTTCAAATAGATTTATCTATTTTACCAGAATGCATATGGTTGTGTGAGCTTGCTCAAATACAATCATATGCGTTCGGGTAACAAAAAATGCTCATAAATTTGCGTATGTGCATTTATTTTTGTACCTTTGCACGTTATTCTAGAATATTAGGCAACAAGCTATTATGACAACAAGTTTTGGATATGTGCGCGTGGCAGCTGCAGTGCCACACATGCGAGTGGCAGACTGCCAATACAACGCAAGTGAAATCAAGAAACAAATCACCGAAGCCGTACAAGAAGGCGTACAAGTGGTTTGTTTCCCTGAGCTCAGCATCACAGGATACACCTGCGCTGACCTATTCTTCACGCAGCAATTGCAGAAAGATGCACTCAGTGCACTGGAAGATGTGTGTACTTTCACACGCGACCTGCCTATCATTGTGCTCGTAGGTGCGCCACTCAAAGTGGACAACAACCTATACAACTGCGCCTTCGTGATGACCGACGGCGAAGTGGTAGGCGTAGTACCCAAAATCAACCTACCAAACACAGGAGAGTTCTACGAGAAACGCTGGTTCTCCAGTGGACGCGATGTGCTGGAAAACAACGTCAACAGCATCCGTCCGCGCATACCAGCCATCGAGCTATGGGGCAATGATGTGCCATTTGGTATTGACCTACTGTTCACCACCAAAGATTATAGTTTTGGTATTGAGTTATGCGAGGATCTATGGTCGCCGCTACCTGCGAGTACACAACTCGCTATACAGGGCGCAGAGATTATCTTCAACCTCTCCAGCAGCAACTGCGTGACAGGCAAACATGCCTTCCGTCAGCGCATGATTACCCAACAGTCGGCACGCGTGCACTGCGGATATGTATATACATCGTCTGGCATAGGCGAATCAACGACAGACATCGTGTTCTCGGGTAGCACATACATTGCCGAGAATGGCGAGATGCTGGAGATTGGCGAACGCTTCCAAATGGAGAGCAGCATGATTATCTCGGAGATAGATGTGGAGCGTCTGCGCATTGACCGCCAACGCAACACCAACTTCACCCACGATAAGCATGGGCAGTTCCGCCATGTGCAGGTGGCGCCTCTTGATGAGGCGATAGGCAAGGAGGCGATGAGGCGAGAGGCAAGAGACAACGGACCATTGCATAGACATTTTACGCAGACACCATTCTTGCCAAAGAAGAAAGAGAGCGATGAGTATTGCGAAGATGTACTCAACCTGCAAGTACATGGACTACTGCGCCGTTGGCAACATACGAAAGCCGAATCGCTCGTGATAGGCATATCAGGTGGGCTAGACTCCACTCTCGCGCTGATAGTCGGTGTATTGGCTGCCGACCGCTTGGGCTATAATCGCAGTCAAGTAATTGGCGTAACGATGCCTGGATTTGGCACCAGTGACCGTACCTACAGTAATGCCCTCGCTATGATGGAAGAACTGGGCATAAGCATACACGAGATACCTATCCGCGATATGGCGACACAGCACCTCAATGATATCAATCACGACCTCAACAACCACGATATCACCTACGAGAATGCTCAAGCGCGTATCCGTACACTCGTGCTGATGGACCTCGCCAACAAGTACAACGGACTAGTGGTCGGCACAGGCGATATGAGCGAGTTGGCATTGGGTTGGGCGACTTACTGCGGCGATCAGATGTCGATGTACGGTGTGAACGCAGGCGTGCCCAAGACATTGGTACGCTACCTCGTACGCTATGCAGCAGAGAACATCTTTGGCGAGCGATTGCGCGAGATACTGATGGATGTGATTGATACACCTGTATCGCCCGAGTTGCTGCCTACCGACGACGAGGGCAACATCGCACAGATAACCGAAGATAAAGTGGGACCATACGAGTTGCACGACTTCTTCCTATACTACTTCTTGCGCTATGGTTTTACTCGCGAAAAGATAGCGTTTATGGCGAGCATGGCATTTGACGGCGTATATAGCGAAGAAGTGATTGAGCATTGGCTCAACGTGTTTATGCGCCGCTTCTTCACACAACAATTCAAGCGCAGTTGCCTGCCTGACGGACCCAAAGTGGTAGGCGTGAGTTTATCGCCACGTGGCGATTGGAGAATGCCGAGTGATGTGGCGATAAATTAATCATAGGATTCCCGACTCCCGAAACCCGACTCAAAACAATGAATATGAAAAAAATAATGACTATATTTGCGGTAATGGCGATAGCATTGACCGCAGCAGCACAGATTGTACAACCCATCAAATGGACGGGCGAAGTAGTTGGCGATAGCGTTCGTCTCACAGCCACCATCGAAGAAGGATGGCACCTTAACATCATTGAACTCGGAGATGGCATATACATGGACGAGTACGAAGGTACATTCACTGAAACCGTAGCCAAAGCCGACACGGTACGCGTGCGCTACAACGCTTGCGACGACAAGATGTGTATGGCTCCTGAGACATGGGAGTTCGTATCTAACAGCGACAGCGGTCTAGCTTCTAACAGCGATAGCGATCTAACAGCTGAAGGCGGTCAATCCATCTGGTGGATATTCGTCATGGGCTTGTTGGGTGGTCTATTAGCCATCTTCACCCCATGCGTATGGCCAATCATCCCAATGACCGTCAGCTTCTTCATCAAACGCGGTGGCGCAGCCAAAGGTACAACCAACGCACAAGTAGTTCGCGACGCGATTCTCTACGGATTGAGCATCGTGATTATCTACGTGGGATTAGGTCTATTAGTAACACTCATCTTCGGTGCTTCTGCACTCAACGCATTGAGTACCAACGCTGTGGTGAATATCATCTTCTTCTTGATTCTGGTGGTATTTGCGGCATCGTTCTTCGGTGCATTTGAACTGACATTGCCAAGTTCATGGTCCACAAAACTCAATAGCAAATCCAGCAACACCACAGGTTTCCTCAGTATCCTGTTCATGGCGTTCACATTGGTGATTGTATCGTTCTCTTGCACAGGTCCTATCATCGGAACTCTGCTCGTAGAGGCTGCAGGCAAATCGCTACTAGCACCTGCAATGGGTATGCTTGGCTTTGCTATAGCTTTGGCTTTGCCATTCTCGCTATTCGCGATGTTCCCATCGGTATTGAAGAAATTGCCTAAATCGGGTGGATGGATGAACACCTTCAAGGTTACTCTCGCCTTCCTCGAACTGGCATTGGCATTGAAGTTCCTCAGTGTGGCAGATTTGGCATACGGTTGGCATATCCTCGACCGCGAAGTGTTTGTATCGCTTTGGATTATCATCTTCTCACTCTTGGGCTGCTACTTGTTAGGATGGATTTCATTCCCACATGACGACGAAGACCATCGCAAAACCAGTGTTACACGCCTCTTCTTGGCGATTATCTCGCTCTCCTTTGCAATGTACATGGTACCTGGCTTGTGGGGTGCACCACTCCGTGCAATCTCTGCTTTCGCACCACCAATGTCCACACAAGACTGGGTGATGACACCAGGTTCTACGTCGCCTAATAGCCCTATCGCCTTATCGCCTAATACCCAATATAAGACCATGACCAACAATGGCGGACAAATCACCTTTACCGACTACGATGAGGGTATGGCTTACGCAAAGGAGAATAACATGCCTGTATTCATAGACTTTAATGGCTATGGCTGCGTGAACTGCCGCAAAATGGAAGCTGCTGTACTGAGCAAGCCAGAAGTGGCGGAGCATATGCATAAGTATGTGCTAATCTCGCTCATCGTGGATGATAAAACCAAACTGCCAGAACCTATCACTGTAGAGGAGAATGGCAAAAGCGTGACACTCAAGACAGTTGGCGATAAGTGGAGTTACATGCAACGTGTAGAGTATCAATCTAATGCACAACCCTACTACATGCAACTCGATGCTGACGGCAATCGCATTGTGGAAACAAGTTATGCCTACGACGAAGATATTGAGAAGTTCCTCAATTGGTTAAAATATTAAAGACCGCCTTTGGCTGTTAGACCACTACATTGTTAGACCGCCTTCGGCTGATAGAAGTTAGACTATAGATATTATGTATTCACAAGATAACAAAAGACCTTTTTCGAGAAATCATAGTTCATCCCGTTCTTCTTCCCCCCTTCAGGGAGGAGCGAGGGGGGCTTCCTACGACTCCCGTCGTCCGCCCGAGAAGGAGATGATCTTCGGTATTCGTGCTATCATTGAGGCGATTGATGCAGGTAAGACCTTGGATAAGATTCTTTTGCGCCGTGACATGACTTCCACTATCGGCAAGGAATTGCTCAAGAAACTCATGGGCACTACTACACTAGTACAGAAAGTGCCTGTGGAGAAACTCAACCAATATACCGACAAGAATCACCAAGGTGCTATTGCCTTCCTCAGCCCGATAGATTTCTGCAATATTGAATCGATAGTCCCTACTCTCTTTGAGGAAGGAAAAACACCGCTATTGATGGTATTGGACGGTGTAACGGATGTGCGCAATTTCGGTGCTATTGCCCGCACATGCGCATGCGCTGGCGCACACGCACTAATTATTGGTACACACGGCAGTGTAACTATCAATGGCGATGCAGTGAAGACATCTGCGGGTGCTCTATACCATCTGCCAGTATGCAAAGTGGATAACCTACAGAATGCTTTGCAGTATCTCCGCGATTCGGGTTTCAATGTCTTGGCGGCTACTGAGCATGCCACTGCTAATTATACCGAAGTGGATATGACTATGCCTACGGCTATCGTGATGGGCAGCGAGGATAAGGGTATTTATGAGGGTAACCTGCGTATTTGCTCACATCAGGTACGTATCCCTATGTCGGGTGTGATTGAGTCGCTCAACGTCAGCGTCGCCGCAGGAGTGATGCTGTACGAAGCGGTTAGACAACGCGGATAATACAATAATCATGATATTATAGTTAAAAGTTCATAATCGCCAATATGCTTCTGAATGTCGAAACATCTGCTCCCAAGATTCTGCCAGCAGATTCAATCAAACATATAACCGAAAATTTCATCCAACAAGTGCAAAGCAAACCCGAAGTAGTGTTTCGCGGTTG
This sequence comes from Paludibacteraceae bacterium, assembly GCA_045578815.1. Taxonomy (GTDB): domain Bacteria; phylum Bacteroidota; class Bacteroidia; order Bacteroidales; family Paludibacteraceae; genus Colicola. Next base: position 660 of record JAZNKZ010000049.1, on the reverse strand, counting down.
GTTGGATAGTGCGATTGATTTTGGTATCAAAGTAGTTATAGCACTAGTGCTATATTTTGTAGGAGCATGGGTGATTCGCCGCGTTAAACGAATGTTAGAGCGTATCTTCGAACGCCGCAAGACCGAACGCACATTGGCATCGTTCGTAACATCGTTTACCAGTATTGCGCTGACAGTTATACTCATTATTGTACTGATAGGCACTCTCGGATTAGACACCACTTCTTTCGCCGCACTGCTCACCGCAGGCGGTATGGCTATTGGTATGGCATTGTCTGGTACGGTGCAGAACTTCGCAGGAGGTATTATGTTGTTGGTTTTCCGTCCGTTCAAGGCAGGCGACTTTATCAATGCGCAAGGCGTGAGCGGTACGGTGATGGAAGTAACCATAGTCACCACACGTATTCTCACCGTGGACAACCGCGTGATTATCTTGCCTAACGGAGCACTATTCAATGGCACGATTGAGAATGTATCGGCACAAGTATTGCGCCGCGTAGATTGGACTGTAAGTGTGGACTATGGTGTGGATGCAGATGGCTGTATTGCACTGCTGAAAGAACTGATTCTATCCGATGAACGTATCCTAACCTCTCAACATGAGCGTCCAAAAAATGCTTCGCCTGTAGCAATTGATACCACCAAAATAACTATTCCAGA
>JAZNKZ010000048.1:0-10583 GCA_045578815.1 Paludibacteraceae bacterium | reverse complement strand
GGGTGGCAGTGGCTCGGGTAAGACTACCCTCATGGAATCCATGCTCTTCGAGTGCGGGGTCATCAAACGTCGCGGAACCGTCGAAACACAATCTACCGTCTGCGACTATTTCCCAGTAGAAAAAGAATACGGCTATTCAGTCTTTTCTTCAGTTTGCAACATCGAGTTCAACAACAAGAAACTCAATATCATCGACTGCCCAGGTTCCGACGACTTCTGCGGTGGTGCCATCACAGCACTTCACGTAGCGGACACCGCTATCATTACATTGACTGCTAATGGTGGTGTGGAAGTGGGCACACAAAACAACTTCCGCCGCGCTGAGAAAGCTAAAAAACCTATCGCTTTCGTTATCAACAAGTGCGACCACGAGAACGCTGACTTCGAGCGTACCTTCAACGAACTCAAAGAGGCATTTGGCAACAAATGTACCCTCTTCCAATACCCTGTCAACGCAGGTAAGGACTTCAACGCGGCTATCGACGTACTCCAAGGCAAAATGCTCGTATGGAAAGCAGAAGGTGGCGCGCCTGAAGCAAAAGATATCCCTGAAAGCGAGAAAGCTACTGTTGAGGAAATCCGCGCACAACTCCTTGAGTGGGCTGCTGAGTCCGACGAGACAATCATGGACAAGTACTTCGAGCAAGGTACCCTCTCTGATGAAGAACTCATGCAAGGTCTTCAAACCGTATTCGCAGAAGGTAGTATGTATCCTGTTATCTGCACCAGCGGTCTGAAGGATATGGGTATCCGCCGCCTCATGGGCTTCCTTGGCGAGATGACTCCATCTGTAGCTGATGCTCCTAAACCACTCACCGTGGACGCTAAAGAGGTTGCTCCAGACCCTGCAGCTCCTGCTTCAGCATTCATCTTCAAGACTTCTGTTGAGCCACATATTGGCGATGTCAACTATTTCAAGGTAATGCAAGGTACTCTCCGCCCAGGCGATGACGTACTCAACGTGGACCGTGGCACCAAAGAGCGTATCTCTCAACTCTATTCGGTAGCAGGTAGCATCCGCGTGCCTGTGGACGAAGTGGTTGCTGGTGACATCGCTGCTACTGTGAAACTCAAAGATACACGTACTGGCAATACCCTCAACGCAAAAGACTGCGAGAACCAATATCCTGCTATCTCTTACCCAGATCCTAAATACCGCCGTGCTATCAAGCCAGTTAGCGAGAGCGATTCAGAGAAACTCTCTGCACTCCTCACTCGTATGCACGAAGAGGATGCGACTTGGGTAGTTGAGCAATCCAAAGAACTTAAGCAAGTCATCGTTTCTGGTCAAGGTGAGTTCCACCTCCGCACACTCAAATGGCGTCTGGAGAACAACGATAAGATGATGGTTCAATTCGAGGAGCCAAAGATTCCTTACCGCGAGACTATCACCAAGTCTGCTCGCGCTGACTACCGCCATAAGAAGCAATCAGGTGGTTCTGGTCAATTTGGTGAGGTGCACCTCATCGTGGAACCTTACGTAGAGGGCGAACCAGTGAAGGAAGTTTACAAGTTTGGCAACCAAGAATATCGTATCACCGTTCGTGACACCCAAGAGATTCCTCTTGATTGGGGTGGCAAGCTCGTACTCATCAATTCTATCGTGGGTGGTGCTATCGATGCACGCTTCATCCCTGCAATCCTCAAAGGTTTGATGGACCGTATCGAGCAAGGTCCTTTGACAGGTTCTTACGCTCGCGACGTACGCGTAATCATCTACGATGGTAAGATGCACCCAGTTGATTCAAACGAAATCTCTTTCCGTTTGGCAGGACGTAACGCTTTTGCAGAGGCATTCCGCAATGCTAATCCTAAGTTGCTCGAACCTATCTACGAGGTTGAAGTATTCGTTCCTAGCGAAATCATGGGTGATGTGATGTCTGACATCAATGGTCGCCGTGGTATGGTGCTCGGTATGGAAACTGAGAAGAACTTCACTACATTGAAAGCGTTGGTGCCCCTCAAAGAGATGGCTTCTTATTCTACTACATTGTCTTCTCTCACAGGTGGTCGTGCTACCTTCACCATGCGCTTCAAGAGCTACGAACTCGTACCTGCTGATGTACAAGAGAAACTCATCAAAGAGTACGAAGCTACCCAAAAGGACGAAGAATAATCTCCGAGATTATATTACTAGAACACCTAGCCATTCTAGACTTTCTAGTATTCTTACCACAAAAAAGACTGCCGTATAGCAGTCTTTTTTGTGTATATTTTATCACCTATAAACTAACCGAAAAGCGTTCTCTAACCAGCAGGCACTCTGTGCCGTCCACTAAACTGTAAAACTACTCCCCCAACTGCATATGTATCAATATCGGATCGTGATCTGCATACCTATATATTGTTTCATCTAATCCGCGTTTATAACCTCTACTATAGAAGTAGTCTGCATTCACATGATATGCGGCTACTTTCGTCACTTGTTTAGCCATCGTCTTAGATGCAAATACTCGATCTAAAAAACCAACTTCACTATGATAGACATATGAGTATCCTGCAAAATCATAACGTATCAACATATCATCATAACCAGCTTCTACTATAGTTCGAATTGGCTCTTCTTGACTATATGCATTGTAATCCCCTACCAACAGTATATCTGAATCATCAAATAATTGCTCCTCCTCTATCTTATCCAACATCACCAATAGGCTATCCACATTCACCATTCGCTTAGCATTGGATTCTTCGCCTGTGCCTCGCTTCGAACGAAGATGATTAACGTTCAATACAAACTTCTCACCACTCTCTATTTCTTCAAAACCACAAGCCATCAAGCGATAATGATAATGATCTTCGGTATCTTGATACGCATATTGCACTTCACCATATGGACGCACCTTATCCAAACGATATATATAGCCACATGCTATCGTATCACCATTACTCCAACCATGTGAAACATACGCATAACGTTTACTTTTGACCAGATCATTCAACGCATTCACCAACATTTGTGCTGCACTATCACCCTTCTGTATCTCACACAACGCATAGATGTCTGCATCAATATGCTTAAACGCCTTGCATATCTTTAGCGTCTGCAGTTTCTGTTGATCTTTTGTTGTTCGCGGATGAGCATAGCCTCCCAAATCATAAAAATAATTTTGAATATTCGCAGCACATATCAACAAGCCTTCTTTCGGCATCTTAGGCTTAACTTCGGGCTTATTATCCGTAAATTTAGGTGTAGCACCCGTCACCAATTTTCTTGGGGCTACCACGCGAGCTCGCAGGTTTTTCACTACTGAACCAGTACGCACTTTATAATTGCTCAACTTACATGATAGCCGCAAACTATTCGCTCGATTATTGTCCTTTATTTCCCAATACTCCGTACTATCTCCCTTTGACAAACCTGTTGACAACTCTTCTGGTACGTACAAGCGTGCTGGAGAAAGAATCAACGAATCATAATAATTTCCACACACATACAATGGCGTTGTTATCTGTACCATCTTTCCCACATACCGGTCCCAACCATCTGCGAAAGACTCAGGAAAGCGTACTTTCTCTATTCCATACAAATGACCCGCCACACATGCCAGTAGGCATACTATCCATACTTTTAGTCTCATTGCATTATAACTTAACTTCTAATGTAGCCAAAGGGCGGCCACTAACATTGTCCCTGTAATTTGTATTTCATTACCCCCTTCAAAAGAACTATGAACACTATATGCCTGTTGTACAACCGCTGATATATAACATAGTAGCAACAACAATATCTTTTTCTTCTAATTCCTCTTTATTACAAAAATCTTCGGTCGTAACCAACCGAAGATTTTTCACATCTATTTTTTCTTCTTTTTCTGACCATTCTGACGGTCTGGCAATGCCAATGGACGTACTGATAATTTTTGCAAAACTTCTGCAAAGGCCGGAAAATTGCAGGTCAACACGCCATTTGACAATGTACGTATATCCTCCCGCAGACGCTCTATTCCCGACTCTTGCTCCTTATTCCATTGCGCATTTTTCTGACGCATACACTGAGCAATATAGATTGTCATCGCTTCGCGCTTCTCCATATCTTGCTCCGCAGCCGCCAACTCTACCATATCTTGAATGATGCGACCATAATTACGCATACATACCTTACTCGTTTTTCTCATTCCTTGTTCCATATATACCCAGCCTTTAAACATTAATCCACAAAACATCAATTCTCCTTTATCAAATAAATCATTGTTGGATAGTGATCTGCATAACCATTCTGCCATACATTACTCTTTACTGTTCTAAAAGGAGTACCTTTATCTTTACCCTCTTGCACAGTCAAAAATGGCTTGTTAAAGATCTGAGACTTCCAATACACCCATTTACTATCTGCTAATTTAGCATTCATCAACGGCTCAGAGATAATAATCTGGTCAAACAAGTTCCAACTTCCTTGATATGCCAAGGTACCAATACCACGATCCAACTTTTGCCACATTGTATTGAAAAATCCTTGCGCACCAACCTCTTCGCGCGTTTTCTTTGCACCCAGGATCACCGCACAACTATTGTTGAATGGATCGTCGTTCAAGTCACCCATTACTATAATTTTCGCCCTAGGCTCCTTCTGGTAAATACTATCCGCAACATGCTTCACCAGCATCGCTGCTGTATCACGCGTTGCACGACTACTCTCCTCACCGCCAGAACGACTCGGCCAGTGATTCACACTCACATGAATCTTATCCATCACGATCTTTCGATTGTCATCCAAAAGATAACCCGACACCCACAGCTGCAAACGACTTCTCACTACACCACCATCTGCATAATGTGCTTTCAATTCATAACCCTTAGGCTGCCCCACGGGCTTAAACATATCTGGATTATACAATAATCCTACATCTATACCACGACGATCTGGCCCCTCTAGCAATATTGGCACATAATTCCTTTTATGCTTTTCTTTGAGTTCCTTACACAGATCATGCAAACAACCTATATTCTCAACCTCCGACACACCTACAATAGCTGCACCACGAGGATCTTCATCGGTACCCAACTGAGCTATAGCATATGCCATATTTTGAATCTTGTTGATGTACTTTAACGAGCCCCATTTCATTCCTCCATCGGGCAAGTACTCATAATCGTTTTTACCCTCATCATGAATGGTGTCAAACACATTTTCCAGGTTATAAAACGCTATACAACGCAACATCACATCCTTGGACTCTGCAACTATTGGCTGTAATATACCAATCGATAAAATGGCTAATAATATTAACCGAAAATTTGCGTACTTCATATTTTTTGAATTATTTCTGTGCAAAAGTACAATTTTTTTTTGGATTGTCCAAAAGTTTTTTGTAATTTTGCTGCGATTTTTGAAAAAAGTACACCATTTAAACTTATAAAACTATTAAAACACTAAAAACATGTCGTCAGTTAACAAAGTTATTTTAGTTGGCAATGTAGGAAGCGACCCTGAAGTACGCTATCTAGAACGCGGAACAGCTATCGCTAATTTCAATCTTGCTACTACTGAGCGCGGTTACACTATGCAAAATGGCACTCAAGTTCCAGATCGTACAGAATGGCATCCCATCGTATTATGGCGCAATTTGGCAGAATGGGCGGAAAAGTATGTTCGTAAAGGCATGAAAATCTATGTGGAGGGAAAATTGCAAACCCGAACATGGGAAAAAGATGGACAGGTACGGCGTAAAACCGAAATTATTGCTGAGAATATTCAAGTACTCTACCGACCTGCGGAATACAGAAGCCCTAATGCTAACGAGCAAACAATAAACAACGCGGAACAACCAATAAACAATACCGAGCAACCTACTTCCATACCCACGCTCGATATCGAAGATATTTTCTAAAAAAAGACCTGAAACAACGAAAAAAAAGGCACGCAACGTGCCTTTTTTTCTTTATCCAATCAACTGTAGCGGCAACACCGCGTCCATTAACAGAAGGTATAACCTTACATCTTCACTTCTTTACAGAAACACTACAACCCACGGACATATTTAAACGCTGATCACCTGATTGAGCTATAGGAAGAAGTAAATTGTCTTTTGTCAATTGCCAAGGGCGCAACATCACATTAGCAAAACCTTTCACTTGACAATACTCAAACGACCAAGTCTTCTGCAACTTCAACCCAATCAACGCAATTGCAAAATCCCCTTGAAAACCTGTATACAAACTCTTGGCAGGTGTCATTCCAAAACGTGCATCCAACTGCCAGTTCTCACCCAAAGCGAAATCATAGCCCAACTCAATATATGTAGAATATGCTCGTTTTAAGCTCGTTGTCACCTCTCCGTTTCCCATTTTCACTTCCTCATAATACCCATCACGGCTAAATGTTCGTACACCCACCAACACACTCAACGGCACTTTATCACTCACACGATAACCCACTCGCCACTCACCTGTAGTACCGCCTCCACCCTTCGGATGATTCTTGAAATCAAAAAATTTAGATGGACTACCATCTTGATAACGATCAAAGTAAAAACAGTGAATATAATATACACTCAATCCCCAACGATTAAAACCGAGAGATATATCAACTTCGGGATTAAATTGTGTGAAAGTCCAGTCTGTGGTGCCGACATTCCACCACATATTAGCAAAGAAGCCCGCATAATCTATAGTAGCATCAACTTGCAAACTTGGGCCCCCACAATACAATCCTCGCCAGATATAATTGCTTGTTAATACTGCATTGGCCGACCAAGAGAAACGTGAATCTTGCCTCGTCGCTGCATGCGAAGTCATTGGCATAACCCATGTCGCCAATACTATCACTAATAAAATGCTCGTCCTTCTCATATTGCCTACAAAGGTACAACAAAAAATGCACATACGCAAGAAAAACGAATTTTTATTCAATATCTATGCTAGGTGAATTTGCTTTTTTTTACATAATTATTACGATTATGCACCACATTATTAACAAAAAGTAGAAAATATTTGTATATTTACACGGATATACCTATCTTTGCAAAGATTTTACTAACAAAAAGTTCTTTTATGGAAAGACATCTCGTATATGAAGCAGACAGAATTGAGATGGAAGAGGTAATCATTGCTGATGTACACTCACTACCGGTGACCCTTGATTCTGAACCATTCGTCTATCCTAACCTAACTATTTCACTCAATCATAGTGGCACAGCTCACACTCTTTACGACATGCATCCCGTTGAGTTTAAGCGACATAACATAGCAGTTGTTTTGCCCGACCATATCATTGGACAAGGCTATACTTCGGACGATTACAACGTTACGCTCATTATTATCGCTAAATCATTCTACGAGAAACTAATCCATCGAGAGGCTTTTAGGGATTATCTGAAGTTCAAAACAAAACCTAACTTCCAACTCAACGAGCAGCAATATAATGATGTAACGACCATCTTAAATACTCTTAGACTAGTTTGTAAGTACAAACATCCTAAAAGGCATGAGATATTGGCAAACTTGCTGGATATTTTGTTCTATTCATTGATGCATTATAGAGGAGAAGAAAAAACAACGGAAAACGAGTCTCGCAGTATGCACTTATTCAATTCTTTCTACGATTTACTCATCAAGAAATATAGTTCACATCATAAAATCGAATGGTACGCTCAGCAGTTATGCCTCACACCCAAGTATTTATCGGCTGCTATACGACAAACCACTGGCAAAAGTGCCGCCAAATGGATTGATGAAATACTCATCCTACATGCTAAGCGACTACTCCAAACACGCCATGACATGACCGTGCAACAAGTCGCATATCAATTAGGATTCAAGGAGAATGCTACCTTCTGCCGTTTCTTTAAAGACCAAACTGGCTACCGACCTAGCGAATACCGAAAAGGAATATAATGGATTCCACCGCACTATTCACTGCCTCTTCATGCACCCCTCCCTTTTCTATAAACTATAGGCACGCTGCGCCTTCACTACTGCGTTGACATTTTAGATAAATATTTCTGAGCAAAGGAGCAAACTGGAATTATCGTATAATTATTTTCGTTCGCCCATTTTACCGCATATTCCATAAGTAGCGTCCCTATCCCTCGCCCACTCTCGTAGGCATACGTATGCAAGATAGTCATTTTATTACCTACTAACGTAAACTCTATCTTACCCAGCAACTTGCCTTCTTCCGTAGCAAGAATCTCTTTATCTGTAACAGTCATTTTAATCATAGTCATAATCATTTAGTATTTCTACCTACCACCCCACAAAAACCAAGCCATCTCAAACCTTTTGCTCTTTTTATTTGGATATGTTTATTATTTTTTGTACCTTTGCGAAAAATTTTTAACACTTTATCCCCCTCTACGACGTTAAATTAGGAGAAAAGGAATATATGAAACAGTTTATTACTTCATTTCTTGTTGTTGCGCTAAGTATAACAATGGCGCACGCCGATATTCTTAAAAAAGTACAAATCGGAGAATTGTATTATAATCTTGACACAGAGAATCTGACGGCAGAAGTCAGTTCACCTGTAAACAAAACACTGACAGAGATTACTATCCCTGCCTCTGTGGATTATGAAAGCACCACATATGGTGTAACAGCCATAGGGAATCATGCGTTCTATAGGTGCGACAGTTTACGCACTATCTCTATTCCGAATAGTATTACACGTATTGATGAAGGTGCCTTTTACATGTGTTGGAATCTACAATCAATCACTATCCCAGCGAGTGTTGAGACTATTGGGAAGGGTGCCTTTGATGGGTGCTTATTACTAGTTTCTATAGATGTTGCTTCAGATAATACAACGTATTGCTCCATTGATGGCATTCTATTCTCAAAAGACCGAACTACACTTATTCGCTATCCCAATGGAAAAGAAGGTGCATACACAATTCCAGAGCATGTAACAGATATTAGCAGTGCAGCGTTTATGCTCTGTTTCCAATTAACATCAATTACTATCCCTAATAGTATTACACGTATAAGTGAGCACGCGTTTTACCAATGTACCGCATTGACTTCTGTTACTCTACCAAGCCATCTCACGCATATTGAACAATGGGCATTTGCAGATTGTATAGAATTACAATCCATAGTTATTCCTGAAAGCGTTATATCAATTGAGAAACATGCATTTGGTCACTGCGAAAAACTCACCTCGGTATATATTCCAGCAGGAGTTACTTTTCTTGGTACGGAAGAAGGAGACGCTAACGGAACAGCATTCTGCACCTGCCATAGTATGACCTCAATAAATGTATCATCAGAAAATTCCAACTACTGCTCTATTGATGGTGTGCTGTTTAGCAAAGATCGAAAAACGCTGTATCAATTCCCCTGTGGAAGAAAAGACACATATGTAATCCCCTACGGCACGAATACGATCAGCAGTTATGCTTTGCATGGAAGTGATAGTCTTAAATCCATCACCATCCCTTCCACCGTCACGCGTGTGGAACCCGCGTCTATGGGCTATTGCAAAACGTTGGATTCCGTTACTTGCTATGCAGTTACTCCACCTGCCACAGGATCAATAGAATATGTTGAGACTAACATTTTTTTAGGTAGTCCGAATGTAAAATTGTATGTTCCAGAACAAAGTGTAGAAGCATATACAAGTGCCTACTCATGGAGAGGTGCAACAGCCATTTTACCCATTAGTGCCAACGATGTGGAGGTTACGGAAATAACGCTTACACCTGGTACCAATTCGGTAGATGTGGTGTGGCCTGCAATCACAGGTGCTGATAGCTATGAATTAGTGATTCGTGACGAGAATGGCAACATAATCTGCACACTCATTTTTGATGCTGATGGTAGATTGCGTACTATTGCCTTTGGTGCACCAAGCAGGAACGGTGTTCATCAAACTGCCCAACAAAATGGTTTCTACTTTACGGTAACTGGTTTGTCAAGCGGAACGACATATTCCTATACGATGACTGCTAAAGATAGTGATGATAACATCTTGGATACAAGAAGTGGTTCTTTCACCACTCAAACAACAACTGGTATTGAGGAAGTAGAAAGTCAAATCCACAGAGCAAAAATCCTCCGTGACGGTCAAATCTTCATCCTCCGCGGAGATAAGACTTACACGATTACTGGCGCAGAGGTTAAGTAATCTGTCCTCTCAATAACACATCAGACTATCCCCTCAATAATACACAAGCGTCACGCCAAACAGCGTGACGCTTACTATATATACCTAACTCCCTACTCGCACCGCACTATTACCGTACTATTACCGCACTATTCGAGACCTTCACTATAGTGTACCACCTACTTACTCTGTTAAAACTCTATTCCGATTTTAGATAAATATTTTTGTGCAAAGGAGCAAACGGGAATTATCGTATAATTATTTTCGTTAGCCCATTTTACCGCATGTTCCATAAGTAGCGTCCCTATCCCTCGCCCACTCTCGTAGGCATACGTATGCAAGATAGTCATTTTATTGCCTACTAACGTAAACTCTATCTTACCCAGCAACTTGCCTTCTTCCGTCGCAAGAATCTCTTTATCTGTAACAGTCATTTTAATCATAGTCATAATCATTTAGTATTTCTACCTACCACCCCACAAAAACCAAGCCATCTTAAACCTTTTTGCTCTTTTCATTTGTTTTTTTGAAAAAAATC
>JAZNKZ010000047.1:0-2578 GCA_045578815.1 Paludibacteraceae bacterium | reverse complement strand
AGTTATAACCTAATCACGCAGGAGAATTACGAATACCTGCGTGATTCTTATTTCCGCTATGCCGAACTGATGAATGTAAAGGCGGAGCATACGCCTGGCAGAACTATCGGTGAAGGTATTGTCAATCTCTACAATGAGATGAACGACCTCGTAAATAAAAGCGGCATGTATCTCAACCTTGAAGATGACAATGGCTGTCTATACTTCAATGTGTGGAACACACATACTTGGGGTGAGTACACACTGTATTACTTTCCTGTAAAGTTTGTGGAGGAACTGAATCCCACACTCAGACGCATTGTCATCACATTCTATCATAATTTCATGAAGGAGAACGGTATAACCACTATCAACGATGAGTCAGATATGGATTGGGCTATTGATATGCTGACTGAAGGTTGCTATGAGGATGAAGAAGCCAAAGAGAGACGAGCGAGGGAAAAGCTCGTGAAATCATACAAGGATGGCAGAGCATATAAACTCCTCGATAGGGTTTGGCGAAAGTCCTACTACAAGAACCTGCCCAAAGCCATAGAAGAATATGAGTGTAAGAATGGCTTTGAACAAGGTCTTATCGAACTGCTGAGAAGAGGACTTGAGTTCATAAAGACGGATAAAGCCATCATGTACTATGGCTATGACCCGTTCTATGACGAGGAGCCCGATTACCTGCCGATGACACTCGAACAGCAGATAAGAGTTGTCTATGACAGCGATGATATAATGACGGAACGCCTTATCGACTTCTATAATTCCTCCCGTCAGGAGTCATACGATATTATTCCTGCATCAACCTTTGCCGTCTCTCCAAAGACCGACAAGGTTTTTACTCTTGAAGATACCTATCCCGAAAGGTTTTTCAAGTGGGCAGATGATTTTATTCACTACATACGATAAACACTATGGATACCAATAAACTTACCAAGCAGATAAATACGATGCTGCGCCCCCGTGCGGCATTGATAGCATACTCCACAGATGGAGGAGATACATACTTCCTTGAAGTAAGGAGCATAGATAATGAGGGAGCCATGAGCGAAGGCCGTCCCGTAACGGTGGACTTCATCAACGAACTCATCAAGGGGTATTCCGAAAGGCACAGCAGCACACCGCATGGTCGCATCCCGACAAATATGCTATGGAGTGATACCCGCAAGGGCTACGAGAAATATATATGGTACAACCCGCCACAAAAGCGTATGATGTTCTTCAAGGAGTCGCTACATATTGAGAATGCCGAGTACAACCTGCCCGGTGTCATCTATGAGGTGCGGGATGAGCGTATGAATATCTACGCATACATAGACAAGGAACTGAAGCCTGAAACGGAACTCTACGCTGCTCCGTTCTTCAATGTCACGGGGTCAAGCGTCTGTCTTGGCTCGGCAAAGATTGACAAGCCGACAGAGATTACCTACGACAAATTACTTGAGTACTGGGAGAAGAAGTTCTGGCTTACAGAGTTCTCACACCTCGGAGGTAACGGAAATCCCACAAAGAGCAACCTTGTACTCGTAACAAAGGCAGCAAAGGATGCTCCATTCAACCTCGAAGAGTTAAAGCCTCTAAAGAATTTGAAACTTAAAGATATACTACGATGAAAAGAGTACATTATACCGACAGTTATCTGCTCGTACCACAACACCCCGTAACAGTAAACCTTATAGGTGGTGGAGGTACAGGCTCGCAAGTATTGACAAACCTTGCACGATTGGATGTAACACTTCGTGCCCTCGGACATCCGGGACTATTCGTAACGCTATACGATCCCGATATTGTAACTGAAGCCAACATCGGACGACAACTCTTCGGGTATTCCGACTTGGGGTTGAACAAGGCAAACTGCCTTATTACCCGAATCAACAACTTCTTCGGAAATGATTGGAAGGCAATGCCGACATTTTATCCCTCCAATATGAAGGAAGCAAAGATGGAGCATCTTGCCAATATCACCATCACGTGTACGGATAATATCAAGTCGAGAATAGACCTATGGAATGTGCTGAAAGCATTGCCACAGTACAACTATACCAATTATCAGACACCGCTATATTGGCTTGACTTCGGCAATACACAATCCACAGGTCAGGTGGTATTGGGTAGTGTACCGAAGAAGATCAAGCAACCTGCATCACAACTCTATCAGACCGTATCGTCATTGAAGGTCATCACAAAGTTAGTGAAATATGCACGCATCAAGGAGGAGGACTCGGGTCCGAGTTGCTCGCTTGCCGAAGCATTGGAGAAGCAAGACCTGTTCATCAACTCCACATTGGCACAACTTGGCTGCAATATCCTCTGGAAGATGTTCCGTCACGGAATGATAGAGCATCACGGACTCTATCTTAACCTCAGTACGATGAAAGTCAATCCGATAATGGTATAATCAATAGTAGCTGTCATATTCACACAAATATGATGGCTTTTTTTATGCTAATGCCCACTTTTATAACAATATAGCCAACATTTTTAGCGTTTTATATTACATCACAGCCTTGAATAGCTATTAAAAAATGATAAAGTCGCCTTAATTTTTTGCTTTATTAGTAATTTTGCGCTCCAAGGCATATATGATAAA
>JAZNKZ010000046.1:0-5401 GCA_045578815.1 Paludibacteraceae bacterium | reverse complement strand
ATAACTTGTAGTTGCATGATGAAATTATAAAATTTGAGGTGTAAATTTTGATATTTTGTACAAAGATACTGCTTTTTTGTAAAAAATCAATCATTTTTGGGAAAGAAAATTGAAATTTATCAAAAAAAGTATGAAAATATTTGGTCAATCCAAAAAAAAGCAGTACCTTTGCACTCGCTTTTGAGAATTTTACTCAAGATGTGGGGTGCCATAGCTCAGTTGGTAGAGCAAAGGACTGAAAATCCTTGTGTCCCCGGTTCGATTCCTGGTGGCACCACAAAAAAGACTTCGGAGATTCCGAAGTCTTTTTGTTTTTAAGAGAAGAAGAATACTTGACTAATTAAGGGAGTGGATGTCCTTCTTTATTTGTAACTGCAACTCTTCTAAAGAAGAGAATTGTTGTTCAGGACGAAGGAAACGTTGAAATTGAACCGTTAACAATCGTCCATACAGATTCCCCTCAAAGTTCAACACATGGGTCTCCACAGTAATTCTGGAATTACCGATTGTAGGATTGTTACCAATATTCACAATTGCTGAGAATTCTTGGTTATCTATCAGAGCATGAGCAGAATACACGCCAGCCATTGGCAGCTGCTTATTCGTCTCAAAGGCGATATTAGCCGTAGGAAAACCTATTTGATTACCTATACCATTGCCATGTTCTACAAGACCAGATAATGAATACTTGTATCCTAAAAGACGATTGACTTCTTCTATCTTGCCCACGTTGAGAAGTTTGCGAATACGAGTGGAACTTACAGGCAAACTATCTACCACACATTCATGTGCTCGCTCAACGCGCATCCCAACTCTCTTCGCAATTTTCACATACTCCGAAAACCCTTTTATGCCATCCGAACCAAAACGATGATCATAACCCATCAAAAGCACTTGTACATCCTCCTCATAATACAAATATTGCATAAACTGCTCAGCAGTAAGGTGTTGCACTTTCTCAAAATTCAGCACATGAACCTCAGCAAAATGCTTAAGCAATTCTACTCGTTCTACTTGGCTGGTGAGCATAGAGGGCGACTTTCCAGTAAGAACTTGCTTGGGATGCTGCTCGAAAGTAAAGATAATTGGCGCGAGTTGTAGTGATTTTGCTTGTTCTTGGAGTTGCGCAAATAGGAAACGGTGTCCGCGATGGACACCGTCAAAAAATCCTATTGTTGCTATGTGAGACATTGTTTAATGTTGTTCAGAATGGTTAAAACTGGTTTATAACTTAATATAAATCTTCTTGCGATACAAAATATGACCAATCGCCCACATCAAAAGAACCAAACTTATCGCGGAAATAAGTGAACCACCTTTATCACCAAATACAGGTTGAAGACAAACGCGATACCAGAACCCCATAAGATTATAAGTGTGCTCGTGGAACTCAAATTTGATTTGAGCAGCAGTAACCACAAACCATGTACTTAAACAGAAGATAAACAGTGGATTAACACCAAAAGTCTCGAAGAATTTATACCAATTATTAGCTACTGCATGATGCACTTTTGCACAAGCGGTAGTAGGTTTAACTTCGTTCAACTGAGGCAAACGAATATCCAAAATCCAAGTCAAGATACCCAAGATACAACTTGCTAAACCACAAGTTACTAATATATAACTTGCAGACCACATGGCCTTGTTGATAGGATATGCATAATCCAGGCAGAAGCCGAGAATCATCATGATTGCACCAGCCAAGAGGGCACGAGTTACCTTTCCCCATAAGTCTTTTTCTGTCATTATCAGTTTACCAACCCACGCACCAATCAACACATGTGCAACACAAGTGATGGTAGATAGCAGACCTTCAGGATCAAATCCGATACGTTCACCAGCCGCATTACGCATATGGTAGATATGATCATCTCCCAAAACCTTGAGGTCCACAATGGACTCCATATTTTGAGCAGTGAGTTCAAAACTATTGGTTACACTTTGTAATATACAGTAAATCAGCATCAAAGCCCCAGAAACCCATAAGATACGTTTGGGTTTGAACGTCAAGAGCAATAATCCACCAAACAAACTGACTAGACCTAAACGAGGAAAGACACCTAAATAACGAATATTCGCTACAGGATAGGTCCACATTGCTGTCACAAAATCAGCTCCTTTGATAAACTGTCGCAGTGCCATTCCATACCAACTCAATGCCCATCCAACGAGTATGATAAGCAAACCACGTACGATAATCTTACGAGCAGTAGCCCAATTGAGGTCAAAATTAGATTTGCTATGACTAATATACATAGCAACACCCATACAAAAAACAAAGAATGGAAAAACGAGGTCTGTAGGAGTACAGCCATTCCATGCAGCATGACGCAATGGCGCATAGATATGCGCCCAAGAGCCAGGGTTATTCACTAAGATCATACCTGCAACGGTAATACCACGCAGGATATCCAATGAAAGAAGACGTTTTTGGGTTGATGTAGGAGTGAGAATTTCTTGTGCCATAATAGTAGATTTATGTTAAAGTTGGTTAAAATTGCATTCTTACAACATAGTCAATCCCTTCGGCAAAGGTATAGCAAGGGTATACGATTTTTATTAAGAAGATAAGTATAAAAAATTGTTAATATATAGAAAACAGCCCCCCGTTTGCGCGGAGGGCTGTCTCATCAGTTTGATTACTCTTGGTTGAGGGTTACGCGCTTGAAGTCGATTACATTAACGTTGTTCTTCTTCAAAACGTCTTTCACGAGCTCTTTGCTCTCGCTCATGATGTATTGTTGCTCTACCAATGTGCTCTCCTTCAAGAACTTACCAAGACGACCTTGTGCAATCATCTCGACTTTCTTCATGTTGATGTTTGCCTCTGCCTCAGCAGGAACAGTAGCGCGGATTTGGCGTGCTGTCTCAGCTTGCTCTGGAGTCAACCAACCTTTAGCAGTGTTAGACTCAATGTGGTCATCGCTATCCACGTGAGCTGGGTTGATACCTGCTTTGCGAACTGCTTGCTCAACAGCTTTGTTGATCTCGTCTTGTTTGGTTTTCTCGATAGCTACAGAAAGCTCGCGGTCTTTAATCTCTTGTGCTACGTGGTCAGCATCCAAAGCGATTGGAGACATAGAAGCCACTTGCATAGAGATACCGTGGAGTACTTCTGCGTTAGCATCCTCAGCATCAGCAGCAACGAGTGCGCTGAGTTTGTTGCCAAGGTGGTTGTAAGCATCTACCTTAGGAGCTACGAGGAAAGCGTAGTCGCTGAGTTCCATCTTCTCACCAGTAACACCAGAACGCTCAGTTACAGCATCTTGTACGGTGAAGTCGCCGAGTTTGCAAGCTTTAAGCGCCTCAAGGTCAGCTGGTTTCTCAGTCATAGCCACCTCAAGGATAGCCTTAACCATATTGACATAATCTTCGTTCTTAGCTACGAAGTCGGTCTCGCACTTCACGCCTACGATTGCACCAAAGCCATTCTCAGCCTTAGCGAGTACGCAACCTTCAGAAGCCTCGCGCTCGCTACGCTTTGCAGCGATAGCTTGACCACGCTTACGGAGCAAGTCCTTAGCTACCTCGAAGTCGCCGTTAGCCTCCTCAAGTGCTTTCTTGACATCCATCATACCTGCGCCAGTAATGTCGCGCAGTTTCTTAATATCTGCTAATGTAACAGCCATTGTTTCTAGAATTTATCTGTTTATCAATAATTACTCAGCTTTAGCCTCTTCTGCAGGAGCAGCTACTTCTGCTACTTTCTCAGCCTCTGCTTTTGGAGCAGCTTTGCGAACGCGTTGACGGCGCTCTTTTGGAGCTGGAGCCTCGCCAGCAGTTTGTGCTGCAGCAGCCTCTTCGTCAGCTTTCTCTACTTTGCGCTCTTCAAGACCCTCTTGGATAGCTGCGCAAACAGCGGTCAAGATGACGTCTATAGACTTGGTAGCATCGTCGTTAGCTGGGATTACGAAGTCGATATTGTTAGGATTAGAGTTGGTATCAACAATACCGAATACAGGAATACCCAAACGGTTAGCCTCAGCTACAGCGATGTGCTCTTTCATTACGTCAACAACGAATACTGCGCTAGGAAGACGAGTCAAGTCAGAGATTGAACCGAGGTTCTTCTCGAGTTTCTCGCGTTGGCGAGTGATTTGGAGTTTCTCGCGTTTAGAAATGTTGTTGAAAGTACCATCGGTCATCATCTTGTCGATGGTTGACATTTTCTTCACAGCCTTGCGGATAGTAGGGAAGTTAGTCAACATACCACCAGCCCAACGCTCGGTGATGTAAGGCATGTTGATCTCTTGAGCCTTTTGTGCTACTACCTCTTGACCTTGTTTCTTGGTAGAAACGAAGAGGATCTTACGACCAGATTTAGCGATAGTTTTCAATGCCTCAGCAGCCTCGTCGATTTTAACTACGGTCTTGTTGAGGTCGATGATGTGGATACCATTGCGCTCCATGTAAATGTAAGGAGCCATAGCTGGATTCCATTTACGTTTGAGGTGACCAAAGTGGCAGCCAGCCTCGAGAAGTTGATCAAAATTTGTTCTCATTTTGTTTGATTAGTTTTGAATTATTTATTACATAATTTATCCGTTGCCTCCGCTACGCAGAGAAGCGCGCATAGGAGGAATAACAGAGTAATCCGCGGTGAGCAACATGTTGCCACCACGGAGTCACTGCTATTTGGATATTAACGCTTACTAAATTGGAAGTGTTTGCGTGCTTTTGGTTGACCTGGCTTCTTACGCTCTACCTCACGAGCATCGCGAGTCATGAAGCCTTCTGCCTTCAACGCTGGCTTATCCTCTGGGTTGATCTTTACAAGTGCGCGAGCGATTGCAAGACGCAATGCCTCTGCTTGCCCCTTGTAGCCACCACCATCGAGGTTAACCTTGATATCATATTTCTCAGCAACACCCAACTTGTTCAATGGTTGTTTAACTACGTATTGGAGAATTGGGTTTGGGAAATATACGTCCAAATCACGACCGTTGATGGTGATTTTGCCACCCTCTTTTGCCTCTTGTACATAAACGCGAGCAACTGCTGCTTTACGACGACCTAATGCATTAATCATTTCCATATCTAATTATTATTTAAGGGTGTTGATATCAATTTGTTTTGGTTGTTGAGCTTGCATATTGTGCTCTGCACCTGCAAACACGTGGAGGTTACCGATGATCTTGCGACCAAGACGATTCTTTGGAAGCATACCTTTAACCACCTTTTGGATCAAACGATCTGCACCCTTCTCCATCATTTGAGCAGGAGTCATCTCGCGTTGACCACCTGGGAAGCCAGTGTAGCGTACGTATACGCGATCATTCCACTTGTTACCAGTCAATTGCACTTTGTCTGCATTGATGATAATCACATTGTCACCACAATCCACATTTGGAGTGAAGTTTGGTTTGTACTTACCACGTAGCAATTTAGCTACTTTTGAGCA
>JAZNKZ010000045.1:0-1719 GCA_045578815.1 Paludibacteraceae bacterium | reverse complement strand
TTTATGTTGCCTGATGAGAACGAAGGCAAAGATTTCCCTGTACTGAATATGCTGAATATGAAGTATGCGGTGGTGCCATTGCAAGGTGGCAAACAAGCCCCCGTACAGAATCCATATGCTATGGGCAACTGTTGGTTTGTGGATGAAGTGATTTTGGTGGATACGCCAGACAAGGAGTGCGCTTTGCTTAGCGAGATTGACTTGCACAAGCAAGCAGTAGCCGATAAGAAATTCTCTGAGGCATTGGATATTACCAAGCCCGAAGTAACGCCATTGATGGCGTTTGATGAGAGCAGCATCGAATTGATTTCGTATGCACCGAACTGCCTCCAATATGAATCAATGAACGAGCGCAACCAAGTGGCAGTGTTCTCAGAGATCTATTATCCATATGATTGGCACTTGTATATTGTGAATAACAATGGTGAGAAGATGGAGTTGCCACTTGCTCGCGTGAACTACACCCTCCGCGCTGCGGTTATTCCTGCAGGTCATCACCAACTCGTAATGGAGTTCCAACCACATGCTATACAAACGGACAAATGGAGTATGGCAATCCTGATATTGGCACTGCTCTTGAGTGCAGGAGGATTGACCTATCCATTGTGGAGAAAGAAAAAATAACCAATCCTTTACACCATACACTATACACCGTACACTCTACACTCTACACGCTACACCATGATTACCCTTATAATCTGCACATATAATCGTGAGAAATATATTGGTCCATTGTTGGAGAGTATCGCCAAAAACGACTATCTAACAACGGACTACGAGATTGTGTTAGTGGACAATAATTGCACCGACAATACGCGTCAGGTCTGTGAGCAGTTCGCTATGGCACACCCTGAGGTGGTACTGCGCTATGTAGTAGAGCCAGAGCAGGGATTATCTGCAGCGCGCAATAAAGGCATCAAGGAGGCAAAAGGCGAGATAATCATCTATGTAGATGACGATGCGTTGGTAGATAGTGATTATATCCGCATATACGCTGAGCATTTTACAACTCATCCAGATACCATGGCAGCAGGTGGCCCTATAGAACCATTATACGAAACACAAGAGCCCGCATGGATGTCGCCTTATACCAAAGCCCTACTGACTGCATGGATGAACTACGGCGACAAAGTAAGAGAGTATCCCCAAGGTCGTTATCCCGGCGGAGGCAACGCTGCATATAGAAAAGTAGTATTTGATCAGGTAGGGCTATTCAATACGGAATTGGGCAGAAAAGGCAATCTGCTCTTGGCGTCTGAGGAGAAGGACATCTTTGATAAGATGAAGGCACAAGGTATGAAGGTGCTCTATCTGCCTACTCCTGTACTCCACCACTGCATTCCACAGGCGAAGTTAGAGGAAGACTATTTCAATCGCTTAACCCTACAAATCGGTCGTAGCGAGCGCATGCGCACGCGTGCTATATCTAAAGGTAAGTATATCAAACGCCTTTTGTCCGAAGGTGTGAAGTGGTGCGGAACATTGGTATTGCTATGTCTTTACACGCTACAAGGCGCTCCTAAAAAAGGCTGGAAACTTGTCCTCTTCCGCAAGAATGTGACGAAGGGATTGTTGGGAGGTTAGTCCAACAATCGAAGTTTCTCGAAAACTAATTCACAACTATTCTTATTACTCGTCTCGCCCCAGAACTTATTTAGTATCTTCTGGCGTGCGGTTGTGTCCATCGTATAGTCGTTGGTAGAAATTACTTGGATAAGT
>JAZNKZ010000044.1:0-1897 GCA_045578815.1 Paludibacteraceae bacterium | reverse complement strand
ACAATGTCGAAAATGCGCTTCCAAAGCGGTAAGTGGAATGTTCTGAGGTTCTCTTTCTCTGCCTTTAGCTTTGCTTCTTGCTGTTGATGTTTTCGCCGTATGCTAATGTAGTTGGTTACTTGAGCGAAACTACTTTCGTCTGCTTTCGGTGGTATGGTGTTTCCAATGCCAACCTTTTGATATTGTATTCGTAGTTCTGGGAGTAGCTTCTCCGTAACCAAAACAATGTATGTTTGCGGATACTTCTCGTGCAAACGTTCTATCATTCGGCAATCTTCATCTGTATCTTTGCCTTGCTCGAACAGTACAACGGTGTTGTATTGTTCGGGAATGTTGCTGAGTATATCATTTGCTTTTTCTTCTCTATCAGTGGTAATAAACACTCCATCCACTA
Organism: Paludibacteraceae bacterium; assembly: GCA_045578815.1. Classification (GTDB taxonomy): domain Bacteria; phylum Bacteroidota; class Bacteroidia; order Bacteroidales; family Paludibacteraceae; genus Colicola. The sequence continues at coordinate 1,503 of JAZNKZ010000044.1, read as the reverse complement.
TTTGGGTATAGTGGGAGATAGTAGCTTGGTTATTGCCGATATAGACGAAATAGAGCATGTGATATTCTTTATGACGGATAAGGATTATTGCAGATACTTCTTAACTCGCGCTTTCAATTCCAATGGATTGAATGGCTTAAGAATATAGTCTTCTGCGCCCACTTCGAGCAAACGGATACGTTCGCTGGTACTTTCTTCGCTCGATAGGATGATTACCGGTATGTGTTTCCACAAGGCATTGCTCTTGAGATATTCCAAAAACTCTGCACCTGTCATGCCCGGCATGCGAATGTCCGAGATAATCAATGCTGGCTCATTACCTTGGCTAAGCCAATCGATGGCCTTGATGGCATTTTCTTGGTAGATTAACTCGTACTCTTTGCCTAAATACATAGACAAGACCTTACCGATAGTGGCTTTATCGTCAACTAAAAGAATTTGTTTCATAAGTAGTTATTTGCGAGTTTAAGTTAAAATTTGCTTAATTCCAATAGGCAAAAATAGGGTTTGCAATTCATTTTTGCAACTATTTTGATGATTTTATATAAAGAAGGTGCCCCAAAATACCTTTTGAGGCACCTTTTATTAATTAATCCCCATTAATATACGTTTGAAGATGATGGATGTGTGTACCATCCAGATGCAGTGTCGTCGCCACCTGCCCATGCTGCAAATTCAGGATATGCAGTAGTAATTTTCACCCATTCCTTCGGATATTTCCATGTGATAGGCACTAAGATACCATATGGCGCATCACCTGGTTGGAAACCATTAGTGAATTTTGATATATGGGCTTCGCGATTTTGGTAGTCAACAATGTAAATATCGCCATGTTCACTAAATAAGAAACCTTCATCTACAGTAATAGGTTCATGAGTTACAGGCGTTAAATCATTAACATCTACACCTGTATTGATGATTGTACCACTTGGTTGACCAAAAGCTTCGTGTAATTCACCAAATAGGTTGATTGGTTCTGCATTGTTTCTTGTATCACGGAAGAATGCATATACTTTTTTAGTACCACCAGCAGCAAGCAATTTGATAGAGATATGGGTTTCATCTATTTTAGTACATTCTAATACTACGTCATTCATATCATAGTCACCACCATCAATGCTCATATCTTCGAATGCATAGATATTACTGATATTCATAAGTGAATCTACTACATTCTCATTAGGAGTATTACCATTGCCTGTACAGTCAGCATTTTCAATGTTGTTAGCAGCTTCTGATGAAATGATAAGTGGGGCTTCGCCAATAGGGAAAGTTTCGTATTTATCATAGAATCCATCTTCATTATAATACTCACCATGAGTACCTACTGCAAATTGTTCATTATATGAGCCGTTGTTTAAGATTGTAGTAACCTCAACATAGACCTCAGTGTCAAGTTGTTGTGGAAAACCATTTAAGTCTAAAGTTTTAGCGCTCAATAATGCATTACCATCAGATGCTCCAATATAATCTACGATAATTGCTTGATTCGGTTTGATGGTA